>NYST01000065.1 GCA_002683155.1 Methanobacteriota archaeon
ATCGGGGGCAGGTACGAACCCTGTGTCATCCAGCCAGAATACTGAGCCGTTGAAGATCGCGGGAGTTGTCTCGTCCAACCACAGAACAGATGGTGTATGTAGGGTAATCCCTGTTGGAATCTTGTCATCGTTATCGAGAACTCCATTGTTGTCGGAATCCCAATCGGAGCTCAATCCGGAAGCCTCCTCGATCTTGTTAGCTGGTGTTGCCCAGTCTCCGGATGAGGGGTTGTTCCAATCCGAGTCTTCCCTACCATCGTTGTCGTCATCAACATCGAAGTAGTCCGGACCGGTAGAATTGTTCGTCGGATCGGCAAGGCCCACTCCACCTCCGAAGTCATCGTGATCCCATGGGTTCGTAGACTCTGTTCCGAACCTAGAAGGCCAGAGCATCACTTCGTCTTCGTCCTTCATTCCATCATAGTCATCGTCGTCGTCCAGGTCATCCCTAATTCCATCGTTGTCATGGTCCCATGGGGCTACCGGGAAGTTCAGGCAGCAGGTGTCATCAATTGGGTCTGCCGTCCCATTCGTGTCGTTTAGGTTCTGAATCTCCAGGGAGTTGGGTATTCCGTCGCCGTCCCAGTCGTCGTCAGCCCAGTTCAGGATTCCATCGTTGTCATGGTCCCAAGGGCTCTGCTCCTCGCCCGTGAAGCACCCCGGGATGGTTTCCTGGATTTCGTCCAGGAGCCCGTTGTTGTCATCGTCCGGATCCTCCCCGTCTGGTACCCCGTCGTTGTCGTTGTCAACGTCATAGTACTGTGGGAATAGAAGTGATTGCCCGAGGACCCCCCGGTCCCATACCGCCTGGTAGATTCCATCATCGTCCGGATCAGTATCGAGACCGTCGTCGTCGTTGTCGGCGCAGTTGCTCCCAGTGAAGTAGTACGGTTCGATGACGTTTGCGTCGTTATCGAGGTCGTCGTTGGAGTCGACTTCGAAGAAATCCCAAACCCCGTCATTGTCATCGTCCACGTCGAAGTGGTCGTAGACGATGTCCCAATCGTCATCCAAGTCGTTTGTGTTGTTATACATGCAATTCGGGGTGTAGAGCACAGAACCATCCGTATTGTATAGTATCTGACCGCAGTCTACGTCTGGGTCGACTTCATCGTTCAGTTCGTCTGCAATCTCGTCGGGGAAGAAGTTGCCGTTATCGTCGGAAGTCCATTGGAAGAATCCGAATTGCGTGACTCCAAGGTATGCTATCCAGAGATCCCTGTTGTGCTTCATGTCGGCATAGGTATAGGCCACTGATGGCGAGGGGTTGCTGGTTGGGTCAAAGGTGAACCAGAAGCAGTTAGAGTCGCAGCTTCCCAAACCAATTGGGTGATTGGTTCCGTCGTACTCCCCGTCATCCCAGTCGGCATCTGGCCTTGTGCTGTATGGGACGGTGAAAGATTGTCCGGCAGACTGCGTTGGGGTTAGTAGTGGGGACTTGAACGCGTAACCGTAGATGTGGCCGCAGAATCTCTCTTGGGTGGCCGATAGTAGTACAGTTCCACAGGAGTTGCCATCGAGGGACCCGCCCATCTTGACGTCATCAACGTCCAGAACCCCGTCGTTGCCCTCGTCCTGATCCCACCAATCGGGCATTCCATCGCCATCCTGGTCCACGTCGATTCCATTCACCAATGAGTCCCCATCGATGTCGATGTCGAAGAAGTTGTCACCATTGTAGGGGCTCCACTTCATCATCAGGAACCAGTACATCTCGGGGATTACCCCATCGAATAGGTTGCCAGTAGTTGGATCATATCCGTTGTAGTCAAGGATGAATCCGTTATCTTGGTTGAATGGATTGAATCCCCATGTGATGTTCCAGTAGTAATTCGGAACTGCTGTGTATGCGTCGCTGTCCTCGGATCCATCAATTGAATCGCCATCGCTCTGTGGCCAGCTGTTCCCCCAGAAGTTGTCCGTGTTGTCCGTGTCGACCACTCCGCAGTTCCCATCATCGGGATCGTAGAAGTCGTTGATCCCGTCGTTGTCGTCATCCCAGTCCTCGTCATTCGCTAGGCCGTCTCCATCCACGTCGGTGTCGATGTCGTTAGCACCGTCGTCTCTATATTTCGATCCGTTCAGTTCATGGAGATCTGCATCGTTGTCCAAGTCACAGTCGGGGTCGATGTCGAGCCAATCGAGTATTCCGTCACCATCGTCGTCAATGTCTACCCAGTTGTTCAGACCATCTCCGTCCCAGTCATTGAATCCGGTGTAGGAGGTTCTCCATAGTATGCATTTGTCACTGGGATTCTGAGGGTTTGGATTGGAAACGCTAGCACAGTCCCAAGTTGCCACCTCAGCGGATGAGTTGAGGGGGTATGGATCCAATTCGTTTTCCAGTCCGTCATCATCGAGGTCCCAAGGCTGCGAGCCGCCCAAATCATTGTCGGGGGTATCTGAACCACCCATATCGGGGTCTAGCCAGTCCCAAACCATGTCGTAATCGGCATCAATTGATCTGAATCTATCATCATCCAGGTCTCCGTCATAGTCTATTTCACAATCTGTACCCGGAGTCAGGATAGGGGGGACTAATCCATTGAAAGCCTGGGTCGGGTAATCTCCCTGCCCGTCTCCGTTAGTGTCGAGTTGCCGGCATGAGTCTGGGATTCCGTCGTTGTCGTCATCGACGTCGTACATGTCTGCGAGTCCGTCGTTGTCGTCATCAGTGTCTGACGAGTCGGGTGCTCCGTCGTTGTCGTTGTCTGGATCGAGGAAATTAGGTATTCCATCACCGTCGAGGTCCCCGTCGACGATTTCTGTGAATGCCTGCTCCCTCGGGTGCTCGAGAGCATGGAGGGCGACGTAGTCGAGTCCGCCCACATAGTCCCCATAGTCATCCAGATCCCATCTCTTCCAGTCATCCCAGAGTATGTCTGGGTCAGAGGAGATGAGTGACGTCTGAGTGGAGTCCCATGGGTGGATGTCGTCTATGTCAGCAATCAGGTCGTTGTCGTCATCCAGGTCGAAGTAGTCCTGGATTCCGTCGGAGTCGAAATCGCAGGGCCAGACGAACTGATCGATCCTCCCATCGTTGTCGTCGTCCTCGTCGTAAGACCCCCTGCCTGATCCGTCTATGTCTTCGTCGGTAATCCCGTCGTTGTCGTGATCCATTGGGTTCTGATCAACCAGGTAGTTGAATCCAACGGGCTGTCCCGTCCAAGGATGGATAGTTGTGGGATCGACGTGACGATCGGTAGAGACATTCCAAGGGTCGTTTCCTTGGGAATAGTCCACGGGCCCCTCTAGGATTCCGTCGTTGTCGTCATCCCAGTCGAACTCGTCACGGACACCGTCGTTGTCGTGATCCAAGGGATCTGTCCCGTAACATCCATCGAAGCGCTCGATTAGGTCGTTGATTCCGTCGTTGTCGTCGTCTAGATCATTCAAATCGTCAATTCCGTCGTTGTCGTGATCCTCTGTGTTTGTCTCCTCCAGGAAGAAACCGTAGCTTGGATCAAGTGTCAATGCCGAAGTGTCCGAGACCTTCCCGTAAATGGCGGCTGGGTCATTATAGAACGGGTCGTGGTATGCTGCCTCTTGGAATGGATTGGTAGTTGCAGGTTGGCTTTGTCCCTCNCCCTGTACTGGTCCACCGTTCTGCTCANACTGTTGGNAGGCTGTTCTCTTGGGGTTTTCATCGGATATCGTACTTTCTGGAGAGTCNCGCGACTNGGGCATGATCGAAAGCTGGGTGCTCAGAAGCATCAGTGCGATGATGGAAATCGCTGGTAGTATTCTCTTGTTTGTGTTTCTCTCTTTCTTGCTAATCATGCAAATCACTGCTTACCCTCGGGTAGGTTCATGTCCCGATTCTACGTGCTTATGAATGAGTGGCATACTTCGGATAGTTCCGTATCACAGTGGCGCCGATGTATCATCGAGAGACTTCAAGTCCTATGGTAGGGTGACCCCCGGTTGATTTCCGAAGCCCTGTATAGTTGCTCCAACAGCAAAGCAGCAGCCATTTCGTGGGCAAGAGTGAGTTGGGAGAGAGAAATGATGTGGTCTGCTGACTTTTTCATTTCCTTGCTGAAACCATCGGGTGGACCAACTGCTAGATTTGTCGTCTTGTCGTCGATGTTTGCAGATTTGAGCCATTTTGCCACTTCCTCACTGGTCATTCCGACTCCCTCCTCGTCTAGAAGGACCAGATGTCCGGATAGGTTGGAGAGTTCCGATTCGTATTTGCTCCTGTCTGTTGTTTTGGAAAAATGGACTGAAATCCCCCTCGATCTGACTCTGTTCTGATATCCACTAATTATGGCAGCAAAGGCCCCATCTTTCGGTTTGCCGTCCAGATGGACAATCACACGCCCCATGTATGCTCGTGTGAGGGGGTGCACTTAGGGCTTCACAAACCATCAAGTCATTGAGCATAGGCGTCGATTACAGTATGGGATGGTGGCCTTTCCGTAAGAAGAGGATTTTCCATAGCGAACCGCATATCAAGAGTGCGAAAATGTGGATTCAGGATCTCAGGGAGTCATGCGAGAGTAACTTTGATCAGAGAGAAAGGGGGCAATTAGAAGTCGAGGTGATAAGAGATAAATGGAGGACGGCACATTCTGAAGGGGAGGTTGACGAGTCTCTTCTTGAGGGCCTTGAAAGACGTTCGAAGTTGCTAATTGGTGCACAGGATCATGAATGGTCCGAATTACTTGACGACGAAGATTTTTGGAAGGCTGGATGGGGCAGCAGGGTGGAGGAGTGAGATGATTCTCTGGATTTTTCTACTATTCGGACTTGGTGCATATTGCTACTACCTCAGCAGACTGCAGCCATTCCCAGAAAAAGGGGCTAGGTTTGCCATGGTTCTCTTTTCTGCGGCTCTAATACTCTGGATTTCGAGCACCAGCCCTCAAGAAGGGGGCGAGGATCTGCCGGGTGCGATTTCGGTTTTTCTTGGAGGTGTTTTTGTTGTTTCAGGGATTAGGAACATGAGTGTAATGAAGAACGATGTCATCGTGGCTCCACTTGCCGGAATACTATTCTGTGTCGGAGGGATTAGCCTGCTTTCCTCGAGATGGGAGTTGTCGACTCAGATGGAGCAAATCGGTTCATTCATACTAGCGAGTACTATGGTTACAGTTGAGCTGTACCTCGCCTTCAGGGGGTTGGTTATCGGGGTTCCTGGGATAGCTTGGTCAAAATCCGGATTGAGGCAGATTCACCGGGGACTGATTCTGGGCCCCAATGGTGCAATTGCCCACTTTGAGAGGTCATGGGACGTGGAGGAGCAGTGGATAAATTCGATGAGTTACGCTGCTCTTGTGCTAATCCATAGGCATCTCGGCAATCTCGATGACGAAGAGAAGAATCTTGCGGAACTGGAGAAGTTAGGAGGATGGGAGTCCGTCGATTCTTCTTGGACTCAGGCAGTAGAAGATGGGCTGTTGAGTTCAGTTCCAATCTGAGTACGATTGAAAACATGTAACGCATCGGACATCCATGGTCCGAATAAACAGAGTTCACACCGGGACCGGAGACGGAGGTGAGACGTTCCTGGTCGATGGGGCGAGAGTTGGTAAGCAGAGCATCAGGGTTGGCCTCTTTGGAACGATAGATGAGTTGAATTCCCAGATTGGTGTTGTCAGAATGGAGTTTGGAAGAATGCCTGGAGTCACTAGATTCCATCGACCCGACGATGCAGACGACGCATTGATGAGGGTGCAACAGGAGCTTTTTGATTTGGGTGGAGAGTGTGCCTGCACGCCTGGTAAACTCCCAGAGCAAATGGCTCTAGTCGGGATGGAACAGTGCGATCGCCTGGTGGTTGAAATGGATCAATGGCTTGAAGACTTGGCTCCACTGGAGTCTTTCATCCTTCCAATGGGGACTGCGCCGGTCGCTTTCCTGCATGTGGCTAGGACTGTTGCTAGAAGGGCGGAAAGAGAGGCTTGTCAATTGAGGGAAGTCGAGGGAGATGGGTCAGTCAGAGATGAGGTGATATACTACCTGAATAGGATCTCGGACTGGCTTTTTGTTCTAGGCAGATGGATTGCCAAGAATACTGGAGAGAGCGAGACTCTGTGGGTTCCACTTGGGAAGAGGGGTCTCGAATCATAGGTTTCGACCGCTCGAGCGTAGGTGTTTCCTTGCAGAGCGTAGAAGTTCCTTCTCTTGATCAAAGGTAATCAAATCCTCTGCATCATCCAACTGTAGCCATAGATAATTCGTGTGCTCGTGTGAGAGGTTAACATCGATTTCATCCGTTTCCGCTAGGTACCAGAAAACCTGCTTTGGAGTCTCTCTGCCTCTCCTAACAAATGTGTACTCGGTCTTCTCACACCACGACTCATCTATTCTGACTTCTGAAATCCCAGTCTCCTCTGTCAGTTCTCGAAGAGCGGTTGAATGGTGATCCGAGTCGGCCTTCTCGACGTGTCCCTTTGGGAAACTCCAGTGCCCCTGGGGGTACTGGAGCAGTAGAATACTGTCGAAGTTCAGCAAGATGAAACCGCAAGAGGTCTCTAGGGGGCCGGGTCTGCTCTGCATTGCGACAGCATGCTTCGGTGGAGGATGAAAACCTTCCGTGAGAGTGTTTCAATAATCCGAAACCACCATTGGTGTGGTCATTTGCCGGTTGGCGTGGCAGAAGGTCCCTTCCATCTGGAAATAAGGCGCATTGTTACGGATGGCGATCTTGACGGAGTGGTGACCGGGGCCATCCTTCGTCGTTGGTGGCCGGATGCGGAAGTCATCTTCGGTCATCCGGGGGAATTGAGAGCAGGGGTTTTCGATGACGTGATTGATCGTTGGACCGCTGTTTGTGACCTCCCGATGCATCCTAGCTGTGGCTTGAGTATCGATCACCATCAATCGAACAAACCGGATGAGGGATTTGGAAAATCAATGATAATCTGGAGAGAGAGCCCATCTGCGGCTAGGATTGCGTATGATATTTTCTCGGAGCGCGTTGACCTCTCTGATTTTGAGAACCTCCTGGAATGGGTGGACAAACTCGATAGTGGTGCAATTTCCCATGAGGAGTATCTTTCTGACAACCCTATTCTGTGGCTTAGCAGGGTCATCGACGCAGGGAGTAGCATTGCGATGAATGTTCTCAAGTTTCTTCAAGATGGGGTTCCAGTCGACCAGATATTAGCTGATTCTGAGATTTCAGATGTTGTTATCGAGAAAAAGGATGAGATGGGGGCCCTCGTTTCGGCGATTCGAGAGGGTATGCGGATTGAGGATAGGATGGCAATCGTGAGGCTTGAAGGGACTGGGATCCGGTCTAATGGTTACCAAGTTACCGCTATGGCTGGAGACGAGTGTGATGCTTGCATGGTGATTCATGGGGACCTGGGTGCGAAGTTTGGTGATGGGGAGAGATATCCCGTCTCGGCATCATTCTACACCAACTCATTCCTTCATCGAAGTGGTGGAATATACGATCTGACTGCTTTAGCAACTCGTTTCGATACTGACGGAGGTGGCCATGCAAATGCCTGCGGGTGCCGGATAAAACCAATCGATGGGATGGTAGTGGCGGATAGAAGTGTCTCTGAAGAAGACATCTCTAGGAATATTGCTGCTTGGCTTATGATGTGGTCTAAGAGATAGTGGAAAAACTTGGACATTGCGCGTTAATCATGCGTTTTTCCAGACTGCTCTATACCTCTTTCCTTCCTTCCCCGGGATAGTCGAAGAGTGTTTCTCGACCTCTTCCAAGCCTTCTCCGATTTGATTGATGAAATCCCAATTCAAAGGCCAAGGTGGTCCTCTTTCATCCATGTTAGGTTCATCTGCCAATCTCCCTATGCAGACCAACTGCCCCCCACTTGCAAGCAATGGTGCTAGGTTTGAATACGCTCTTCTCCTGATTTCTTCTGGAATTGCCTGCAGGATATGCACCTCCAGCACCAAGTCATATTCGCCGAACCAGTCTTGTTCGGGACTCAGCAAGTCTCCGGCCATCCAATCGATATCTGTCTCCTTGTGCAAATTCCGAGACCATTCTACTGCCTCTTCGGAGATATCGAAGGCAGTCACTTTCCATCCTCTTTTCCATAGGAAAGATGCGTCCTCACCCAATCCAGAACCCACAACAAGGGCTCTTCCCGATGCCTCGTTTTCGTTTGACCACTCGACCAAGAAGGGATGTGGTCCTTTCCAATCCCACGGAATCTGTTCCCTGTCTCGATTCGAATGTCGGTAGAGGTCCTCGAACCACGAAAGGGGATGCTCGGAGGATTCCGCGTTGCTTACCATTTCTAGCATTCTCTCGCGGAGATCGTCCATACTATCGGACCTACATATGAGAGACTACTGCGTTTCCGAAGTCAGAACACGAAAGAAGTGTCGCGTCATCCATCAATCTCTCGAAGTCGTATGTTACCGTCTTGGAGGAAATGGCCCCTTCCATGCCCTTGACGATCAGGTCGGCGGCTTCCTTCCAGCCCATGTGCCTAAGCATCATCTCTGCTGAAAGTATTAGGCTTCCTGGATTGACCTTGTCCTGACCAGCGTACTTTGGCGCCGTCCCATGAGTTGCCTCGAAGATTGCGATTCCAGTGTCATAGTTGATGTTGGCTCCGGGTGCTATTCCTATTCCCCCTACCTGTGCCGCTAGTGCATCTGAGATGTAGTCGCCATTGAGATTCATGGTGGCTAGAACTCCATATTCTCTTGGCCGGGTTAGAACCTGCTGAAGCATTGCATCTGCTATCACATCCTTCACGGTAATTGTGGTACCAGTATTGGGGTTCTCGAACGTGCACCATGGCCCCCCATCAATCTCAGTGGCACCGAATTCTTCCTTTGCGAGCATATAGCCCCAATCTCTGAAACCCCCTTCTGTGAATTTCATGATATTTCCTTTGTGAACAAGCGTGACAGAGTCGCTGTCGCTGTCTATGGCGTACTTTATTGCCGCTCTCACAATTCTAACTGTCCCCTCTTTGCTAATCGGCTTAATTCCCAAACCTGCGGTATCTGGGAACCTGATTTTGTCTACGCCCATCTCCTTCTGAAGGAACTCGATTACTCGCTGGACTTCGTCGCTGCCAGCCTCCCACTCAATTCCTGCATAGACATCTTCGCTGTTTTCTCTGAAAATTATCATATCCACCGCACCCGGATCCTTGACCGGGCTTGGGGTGCCCTCAAACCATCGAACTGGACGAACGCAGGCAAAAAGATCCAATTGCTGCCGAAGTGCTACATTTAGACTTCTGATTCCACCTCCGACAGGAGTAGTGAGTGGTCCCTTGATTGAGATTAGCCCGTCCCTCATTGATTGCTTGGTTTCTTCTGGCAACCACTCGCCCGTCGCATCAAATGCCTTCTGACCGGCTAACACCTCAGACCAATGTATTCTTCTCTCACCCAAATATGCCTTCTCGACGGCGCTATCTACCACATTGATCATTACCGGAGTGATATCGATGCCTATTCCATCTCCTTCAATGTAGTTTATTTCTGGGTTGTTCGGGACTGTCAATTGCCCGTTGGAAATTGAAATGCGCTCGCTGTCTGACATGTCTCTCAACATACTCCGACCGGAGAGGCATAGATGAAGCCAACCCTTCAAGGAGGTGTGTTGTGTCGAGAGGCCATGAACGGAGAAGTCGTTTGGACCGAAGAGGACGGATATGTCGGAACCACTGGGAGGGGAAAACGGTTTGGAATTTATGGATCTGATTCTCCAAGTCCGATGGAAATGGTTCTACACGGACATGCTGCCTGTTCTCTAATTGACCTAATCGATGGTCTGAAGCATAGGAAAGAAAATTTGGAATCGATAAAGGTGGAAATCGAAGCTGATAGAGCGAATGATGCCCCCAAAGTATTCACATCGGTGAGAATGGGATACATAGTCAAGGGAGACGTTCCAGAAACACTTGTTAGACGTCTTATTGAAAGCAGTCACGAAAAACACTGTAGTGTCGGGATTATGATTACTCGTTCGGGTGCAAGCCTAGAATGGTCGCTGAAAATGAAATCCTAGAATTATAAGGCCTAATTTTTCGTGATTCGAAAAAATGGAACTGTCATTTTTTTCGCCAAAACAGACATCTGAATAGCGACTTCGATACTAAGCATTAAACACCCCCCATTCGGAAGCGCAACTCCCTTGCACAGACGGGGCCATTCCCGTCTGGTAGAATATGGGAGGCGATGAATAATGCAGACGAAAATTAAGTCCTCAGGAGATGGATCTGACGCAGAGAAGGGGCTAGTCGTAGAGCGTAGATTCACGTCTGCAGGCCAAGACCCCTTCGAAACATTCGAATGGATTGACATGGATGTCGAAATAAGGAATCCGGATGGCTCCATGGCTGACTCAATAGAGGGAGTGAAGTTGCCTTCGGGATTCTCAGGGATACCCGGGAAGGTTTGTGCTCAGAAGTATCTCCGCAAGGCTGGTGTCCCAAGGCACCTTCGAAGCGTCCCAGAAGATGGAGTTCCCGTCTGGCTACAGCGAAGTGTGCCAGATCACGATCGGTTGCAGTCAATTGATGCTACCGAGAGAATGGGTGGTGAGACTGATGGAAGGCAACTCTTCCGTCGACTCGCAGGGACCTGGACCTACTGGGGCTGGAAGTACGGTTACTTCGCAAGCGAGGCAGATGCCCGTGCGTACTTCGATGAGATGTGCTACCTAATCGCTAGTCAGCGATCTGCACCAAACAGCCCCCAGTGGTTCAACACAGGACTACACTGGGCCTACGGAATTGAAGGGCCGCCACAAGGCCACAGTTTCGTCGATCCTGAGACCGGAGAAGTCGGCCTATCCACTAGTGCATACGAGCACCCCCAGCCTCATGCTTGCTTCATTCAATCAGTCTCAGATTCTCTTGTTGGCGGGACTGACTCGATAATGGGCCTCTGGAATCGGGAGGCGCTTCTTTTCAAGTATGGATCGGGCACGGGTTCTAACTTCTCCAACATCAGGGGATCCGGGGAGCCTCTCTCCGGCGGTGGAACCTCGAGCGGACTGCTTTCTTTCCTAAAGATCGGGGACAGGGCTGCTGGAGCAATAAAGTCCGGAGGAACTACCAGAAGGGCTGCGAAGATGGTTACCCTGGATCTAGATCATCCTGACATTGAAGAGTACATTGATTGGAAGCCAACTGAGGAAGAGAAGGTATCTGCCCTAGTGATCGGGAGCGCAATCCTGCAAAAGCATGCAGATTCGATAATGGAGTCAATTTGGTCATTTGGAGATGATGAAGGTAGGTACGACCAGAAGACGAACTTAGCTCTGAGGAAGGCGATGGTTCGTGCGATTAACGATAGCGTTCCACAGGCCCACATTCAGAGGATACTGGACCTAGCTGAGCAGGGCTGGAAGGGGCTTGAGTTTGAATCACTAGATACGGATTGGCAAGGCGAGGCCTACGCCACCGTTTCTGGGCAGAACAGCAACAATTCAGTCAGGGTCCCCAACTCATTCATGGATGCGGTCAAGTCTGGTGGAGAATGGAGCCTCTACTTCAGAACAGAGAGAGCAGCGGCAGCAGAGGAAGGAAGGGATCCAGTTCCTTGCAAGACCATGGATGCGGGAGCACTGTGGGATAAGGTCGCATATACAGCGTGGGCATGCGCGGACCCAGGTGTTCAGTTCGATACCACAATCAACGAATGGCACACATGTCCAGAAGCAGGGAGGATCAACGGATCAAACCCCTGTTCGGAATACATGTTCCTAGATGACACTGCATGCAATCTAGCGAGCATCAACCTTCTTCACTACTACGACCTAGATACCCACAAGTTCCAAATCGAGGACTTCAAGCACAGCGTCAGACTCTGGACAACGACTCTGGAGATTAGCGTGCTCATGGCACAGTTCCCATCTGAATCCATCGCGAAGGGATCATACGACTACAGGACTCTTGGTCTTGGTTACTGCAACATCGGTTCCCTCCTGATGCACATGGGAATCCCATATGATGACGAGCGCGCTTACGCTATCTGTGGAGCGATAACCTCGATAATGTGTGGCGAAAGCTATGCCACCAGTGCTGAGATGGCTTCCATCCTCGGCCCATTCCCAGACTACGAAAGGAACGCTGGCGACATGCTCAGAGTAATGCGGAATCACAGAAGGGCAGCGTACGACGCCCCCGGGGAAGAGTACGAGGGTCTGACGGTTGCCCCGATGGGCATCAATTCGAAGAAATGTCCCAAGGATCTCTTGGATGCAGCAAGGAGTTGCTGGGACAGGGCACTGATGGAGGGAGAGGAGCATGGATTCAGGAACGCCCAGACGACAGTGATAGCTCCGACAGGGACAATAGGCCTGGTCATGGGAGCCGACACGACTGGTGTTGAGCCCCAGTTCTCCCTCGTACAGTACAAAACGCTCGCCGGCGGGGGGTCCCTGAGAATCATCAATCACGGAGTTCCCAATGCTCTTAGCAGACTGGGATATTCCGAAAGCGATGCTCGTGCTATAGAGGAGTACATCATGGGCACCAAGAGGCTGAGTGACTGCCCGGACCTGCCGGTTCAAAGGTTGAATGAAGCTGGGTTCGATGACGAGATGCTCGCATCCATCGAAGAGAAACTAGGAGATGTTTTCGACCTGAGGTCTGCCTTTGCGCCATCAATCCTAGGTGAGGATTTCTGCGTAGGGAAGCTCGGCATGTCGAAGTCACAAGTTGACGATGCGTTCTTCGATACTCTAGGGTTCATCGGACTGACTGGGAAGGAAATCAACGATGCGAACGATCACATCTTCGGGTACAACACCATTGAAGGAGCACCAGGTTTGAAGGACGAGCATCTCGCTGTATTCGACTGTGCCACCCCCTGTGGAAAGTACGGCAAGAGGTCGATAGCATGGGATGCGCATGTCAAGATGATGGCAGCCGCACAGCCTTTCATCTCTGGAGCGATTTCAAAGACCATCAACATGCCATCTGATGCTTCAATAGAGGACGTTAGGGAAGCCTACAACCTAAGTCACGCCACTATGAACAAGGCGTGTGCGGTGTACAGAGATGGTAGCAAACTTTCACAACCACTGATGAGCCAACTAGTCGACTCTATGGATCTTGAGGAAGAGGATGAGGGAGAGGCAGTTGTGGAGAGAATGGTGGAGGAGGCCGCGAGTGCCCTCCCTCTACCGGAACCCGTA
>NYST01000014.1 GCA_002683155.1 Methanobacteriota archaeon
TATTACGGGCATCCTGATGTCGGCAATAATTTTGCTTGTATGGCTTATCTTTGGCGATACCATTGATTCTGATTTAATGCTGTTAGAAATGGAAACTACTGGGCTTACCGATATCCGCATTTACATCGCTGGAATGTTGTATTGGATTTTCTTGAACAGCCTATTGGAAGAATATGTTTTCCGATGGTTCGTTACAACCAAGGGTATAGATCTATTTGGAAGCGAAGTAGCAGGGGTTATCTTTTCGGCCATGCTCTTCACTTTGCATCATGCAATTGCCCTTCATTACTTCGGCTTCCTTTGGTGGCAAACTGTCATGGCTTCCTTTGGGCTACTTTCAGCTGCAGCAATTTGGTCTTGGCTGTATATACGTTACAAATCAATCTGGGTATGCTGGTTATCTCATGCAATCTGCGATGTCGCAGTTTTCGGAATTGGCTATCTCCTTATTTTTGGTTGACATATCGGTGAAATTATCACGTCGACGGTTTCAATAACACCCGTCATTTGGAAACAAAATATACAGTTTGGTGGTATGGTGAGAATAGGGGTTTTGAAGGAAGTTGATGGTGAAAACCGGGTTTCCATCGTACCCGGTTCGCTAAAGAAGTTGAAGAAAATTGGCTTCGAAGTAGTTGTAGAGCAGGGGGCCGGTGCCATATCTCACAACAGTGATGCGGATTATCAGTCCGCAGGGGGGATCGTCGCAAGTAGAGAAGAAGCAATGTCATGCGATGTGGTAGTCTCTATTTCCATGCCCGATGCCTCCAATTTCAAGAGCGGCCAGATTATTACTTGTGTATCGGATCCCTTTAGGAATCCCGCCACGGTGAAGAAATGCATTGAATCAAAAATTACACTCATGAGCATGGACATGATTCCTCGGAGGCTTTCTCGTGCTCAGGCAATGGATGTAAACTCAAGTCAAGATAATTTGGCTGGCTACAAGGCAGTATTACTTGGTGCCGCGCATGTCCCACGGGGCATTCCCATGATGACTACGAGTGCTGGAACGGTGCGACCTTCAAAATTCGTAATTATGGGATCCGGTGTCGCCGGCCTACAGGCTATTGCAACAGCAAAGAGGCTGGGTGCTGTTGTTTACGCTTCGGATGTACGAAAATCAGCTGCCGAACAAATAGAGTCAGTCGGAGGGCGATTCATTGAAGTTGAAGGTATGGACGATTTTGAGGATGACTCTGGTTATGCAAAGCCACTCACTCCAGAGTTCATTCAGAAAGTTAACGATACTGTTTGCGAAGTTGCTAGCGATGCTGATGTTATAGTGACAACGGCGCGTATCTTTGGTAGGCCCGCCCCAATTACAGTGCCATCCAGCGCGATTGCAAACTTCAAGCCCGGCTCTGTTGTTGTTGACATGAATGCAGACGTTGGTGGTAACTGCGAGTTGACCGTCCCAGGTGAGGTGGTGACTACAGAAAATGGAGTTACCATAATAGGGACCAAGAATTTAGCCGGAGAATTGGCTTCAACAGCAAGTATGCTATTCTCCAATAACATTACTACTTTCCTCGCCACATTAGTTGAAGATGATACTCTTAGCATTGATTTGGAAGACGCTATCCTTGTGGGCGCTCCCGAAGGTGACGATTTCTACGTTGCCGGAATGGGCGGCGTTCTACTGTGTCATGAAGGTTCCATACATCCTAAGCAGACCAGGCTATCGGAGGTTGTTTCCCAATGCTGACAATGACAACACTAGTTGCTAGCATCACGGTTTTTGTTTTGGCTATTTTCCTAGGTTTTGAGTTGATTAGTAAGGTACCACCAACATTGCACACGCCTCTAATGTCCGGTGCAAATGCTATTTCCGGTATTACAATAGTTGGCGCACTGTTTCTCTCAAATGCCGAATTCAATAATGGCGATCCCGGGACCGCATCCTGGCTAGCTTTCATTGCATTAGTAATGGCTACAATCAATGTCGTTGGAGGCTTCATGGTTACGAATAAGATGCTTGGAATGATAGCGGGCAAGAAAAGAAGAGGTGGAAAATAATGGTCGACCCTGTCATTTGGGATATAGGATATTTGTTCTCTGCGGCACTTTTCATTCTAGGTATCAAGCGCCTTTCTAGCCCCCGAACTGCTCCTCAAGGAAATATGCTAGGAGCATACGGCATGCTACTAGCTGTATTGGTCACTCTTGTGAAAATGTATACCGAGGAAGTGATCGGTTATGAGTTGATTATCGGCGGGTTACTGGTTGGTTCAACAATAGGCTACGTAATGGCTACTCGTGTTGAGATGACAGAAATGCCGGAGCTAGTCGCCCTCTTCAATGGATTCGGGGGCGGAGCATCAGCGCTAGTTGCTCTTTCTGAAGTACTCAAGAGGATACAGGATTCGAATGTCCCAGAACAAGGTGTCGAATTATACGCCACCTGGGTTGCTATCGGATTGTCAGGAATAGTTGGTTGGGTCACTTTGTCAGGGAGCTTGATGGCAATGGGTAAGTTGAGGGGTGGTTTCTACATCCCCTTTAGTAAGAAGGATGAACGGGGCAGAAATAAGTGGGTCAATTTCCCAACTTGGGGGCCACCTTGGCTAAACTTTGTCAAAGGATCAATTCTTCTAGCCTGTTTTTCGCTCATTGGACTAACGATTCAAGACCCCCATAACTATGACTACATTTATTCCATGGTCTTCCTATCTTGTCTACTTGGGATCCTATTCGTCATACCCATTGGCGGGGCCGATATGCCAGTCGTAGTCAGCCTGCTCAATTCAATGTCTGGAATTGCAGCTGCTTTCACTGGATTCGTAATTGGCAACAATGTCCTAATTATCGCAGGCTCTATGGTAGGAGCCGCGGGACTGATTCTGACATTTATTATGTGCAAGGCGATGAATAGGACTCTTGCAGCCGTCCTCTTCAAGTCATTTGGAGGTGGTGGTAGAGAGACTGTTTCTCGTTCAAAGGTTGGTAGCGATCCCGAGGAGGTTGCAATGGTATGTGATGGAATAAGCAAATGCGTAATCATTCCGGGCTATGGAATGGCCGTGAGCCAGGCTCAACATGCCGTGAAAGAATTCGCCGACCTCCTTGAGGCGCAAGGTGTAGAAATCTCGTATGGAATTCATCCTGTTGCAGGAAGAATGCCGGGCCACATGAATGTCTTACTCGCTGAAGCAAGCGTCCCATATGAGCAACTAATTGAGATGGACGACATCAATTCAGAACTTCCAGAAACTGATGTGGCCCTAGTTATCGGGGCTAATGATACGGTAAATCCTGTTGCTAGGTCTGGTGAAGGTCCACTAGGCGGGATGCCAATAATCGATGCCGACAAGGCAAGGGTCGTTGTAATAATCAAAAGAAGCCTCTCTGTTGGCTATGCAGGCGTCGATAATGACTTGTTTTACGAAGATAAAACGATGATGTTGTTTGGTGATGGTAAGAAAATGATGAACGAGCTAAATGCTTCTATCAAGGAGTTGTGAGGGTTAGTTCCCCCAACCGTTATTTGACATCGACTCCGAGAAAGGCTCAGTGATAATGTGGCGATGAGTGCTAGAAGGCTCTTGGCCTGCTTGGTTATAGTGGTCGTATTGTCTCTTCCAGCCCTTGGCATGAGTCAAGGACCAGGTGCCAATAATTCTAATGACGAATTGACAGTCAAGTATGGGTGCTCATGCCATAACAATGGGGCCCCATCCGATAGGGCAGTCGTTATGGTCACCGGGGTCCCACTAATGTACGAGCCATCGGAACAGTACGAAATGACAATTCGCGTAGCCGACTCACTGACACTTTCTGGTGGAGAAGGGAATACTGACGCGGGTTTCCTCTTCTCTTCAGATGCAATCGGGAGTTTCTCGTGGGTCGATGGCCAGGATATTCGCTATGCAGACGGACGCCCAGATGATATCTCACATTCGGATCCTAGTGAAGATGGAATTTGGGTTGTAAATTGGGCCGCTCCAAGTGAGGATGTTGGACCCGTCCAATTTTGGCTCGCTGGCAATTCGGTAGATGGTGCTGGAATACCTGATGACATGGATTATTGGAACATCCTCTCATTTTCCATCAACCCGCCAGGAACAATCACCACAGATGAGAGTGGCGCTACTCTTCAGACTAGGACTATCTCGGTTGGGACTTATGACTCACTTTTCTTAATAGAGGAGTCAGAAGAGCAGTTGGAGCAAGAGCGCCAGGATGCATTGGCCCACAGGGTTTTCTCGCAGGGTAATCTATTCTATTGGACTAGTTTGACTGCACTCATCATAGGTGCTGTTTTGCAAAGGGAGATTCTTGAGAGAAAATACGACGATGGTCCTGATTTCCTAGCTAGCGAGTTAGCATACCCCCAGGCGTTCCGTAGATTTGCCCTCTCTGCAATCTCATTCTACTTGGCTGTTGGTTGGGCCAACTCAACTAGCCCCATTACCTTCCAAGGTGTTGATTTCACAGACTTCGTAACTGGAACTGCATTCTTCATTAGTGCGTGGGCAGCTTACGGGGTCTACAGGACTATTCTGGCAGCACGATCAGAGCCCCAAGTGAAGGATGTACTGTGAATAAAGAACAGGATTTTCATCTCTACAATGAGAAACGTGCCGAGCACCTCTTCGAACTTCATTCGATTGTAAGAAAATCCGCCATCGTATTCGTAATATTATGTATCACATGGTCATTCATGGTTGATCAATTGATTTCATCGTGGCTAGACAATTCACCATTGCCCGCAGGGCCAAATAACGAAAATTTGTCTTTGTTCGCTCCTTTCGATTGGATACAGATCCGTTGGACTTTAGTGATGCTTTTGTCCTTAGTGTCATTAATGCCATTTCTTTCGATTATGACATACAATTTCGCTAAACCTGGCCTCTTTTCTAGAGAGAGGAATTGGCTAACTGTAGTACTAATCCTCACAACTACAATCGTCCCAGTTTCCATATTGATTATTTGGATAATTGGGATACCTGCACTTTTTGATATTTCATTATCCCATGGCACTCCCGATGGGGTCCTTGTTAGATACGACGCGTCGTCTATATTTTCCATCGGTTTGGGGGTAACTTGGATTCTAGTCGTTTGGTCAGTGACTACGATCATACTTTCTCTTTCGCGAGTATTTGGAATGGTCTATTCCGGGAAGACTAGATTTAGGAATCGGGTACTGGCAATTTCTTCTGGAATCTTGATTCTATCTCTGCCCGTTGAATATGATGGTCTGAGGTTATTGATTGCATTTCTAATTGCAATCTCATCTGAGGCTGTCTCTCGCACAGCGCCCGTAAAAATGGATTTGTGGGACCCAAGTAAAAATTTTGACTCAACAAACTAGCAGTTTAGCATTGGTTTCAAAGGCTGTGCTATTGGGCTATGGTTATGGGGAAAGCAGGGCAGGGGCAGGCATTCCGAATCGCTATGGTGGCAGTTTTGTTGATTTCCTCGGTAGTAGTTAGTATACACTCTGAAACAGTTAACAATGCTGTTGTATCTGCTATAGGGGATACTAATGCCTCGGATGATTATGATTTGGTAGGCCTTTCTACGGAAGAGAATTGGCCAATACTGCGTGTCAGTTTCCCAGGGAAGGAATTCCCGAATTCATTATTGGAACAGATATTCGAAGGAGAATACTCCGCTAAAAGATACATTTCCGAAATCAGTGCAAATAAATCACAATTGGTTCCAACTATTTTGGACGGTGTCTGGGAATCGCCATACGAAGATTCACACTGGGGTGCAGATAACGATTTCGAGAGAGACTCTGGAATCGATTCTGGTGGAGCTAGGGAATTGGCTACTAGGGCTATCAAAGGACTGTTCCAGGGCCTTGATTTATCTATGTGGGATTTGAATGGCGATTATGTAATTGATAGGGTACTAATACTGCATTCAGGACAACCTCAAGAGGAGGGAGGTGCATCTACTACAATATGGAGTCACTTCTCCCCCTTTGAAGATCCGGTAGTAATTGGCGACTACCGATTCGAGCACTATACCATGGCCTCAATTCATGGTGGACTAGGAGTTACTGTTCACGAGATGCTTCACCAGATGGGTGCCGTCGATCTATATGATGTTCACAGCGATTCCCCAACTAAGTCATGGTATGGACTTGGAGATTGGGATGTCATGGCTAGTGGGAATTGGATTGGCGATGGTGGCAGGCCGTCTCTGCCATCCTCATCTACTTTGGATCTAATTGGTGCTATAGAACCAATAGTTCCCGACTATCATATCGATGGCAACTTCTTGTTAAAACCAATTTCCCAAGGTGGCGCCCCATTGAAGATAGAAATCGCATATGACGAGTACATTTGGATAACTCTGAGGTCAGAAATCGGTTTTGATGCTGGTTTGCCCGGTCATGGGATATTGGTCGAACAACAAGATCTGTCATTCGGAGACATGGATTCAAATCTCGTAAATACGGACCCGTCAAAGCCATGGGTAAAAATCGTTGAAGCAGATGGTAATGACGCTTTGCTTCGCGGCGCAGATTATGGCTCTAGTGGCGATCCTTTCTCAGTTGGAGATCGATTTGGACATACTGGAAAACAAATCTGGGACAATAGGGGGAGGCTAGTACCCTGGACAATCACAGTGAATTCATTATCCGTTGATTCAGCTTCTATTGAATATGACTTCGTTGGAGATTCAGACTTCATAGTTTCACCACCACGCAATCCCATTGTTCTGCTCCCAAATGGGACTGCTACTGTCGAGATTTACGCTGATGCTGAATGTATTTTTACTTCTGATCTATCACAACCCAGTGATGTGATATCTGAGCATGATGAATACTTCGTCGTAGAGATCCTCAATCTTTCTAAAACAGCATCTTTGAAAGGCGAAGTTACTGGAACAATTGGTTGCTTGGATAGGCCGATGACCCATATCTCATTAGATTGGAGTGTTGTAAATCACAGACTTTCCTCTGAGCCCTTGGAGGTGACAATTCCCTGGGACAAATCATCCACTGTTGAGTTATTTCCCGACTCAACCGGTGATGGCCCACGAACATATACCATTACTATAGACGGCCCTGCAAGTAGAGTTGCGAAATCAGAAACCTCCGGTTCCTACAACCCTGGTGACCCCATTGTTCTGTCAATTGAGCCCGATGGCCTTCTTGAACCCAGGATGATTGCAAGAGGGGAGATTGTAATTGTCGACTCTAATAATATCGAACAGAGAATCCCGATAGTCCTTAATTCCCATGGGGATTTGGCCTTTGGTCCACTTAATTGGCTCGCTATTCCATCAAATGCCCTTGCCACCGTACTTATCCTACTAGCCCTATCAATCGCAACTGGTAGAAGAATGGTAGATGAGGTTGAGGAAAGTCCCTAAGTGTAACTTCCGGATTGGCTCCTGAATCCGGACGATCAGATTCTTTTCGGGTTACTCCATCGAGAATCGGACGGCGGTCTGGAAATCTGGAGGTACCTCCACCTTTCAATATCATATATCGGATAAAGCCATTTTTTATTCACACCAGAAGCTAGTCTTGATGACAGGCATGCTTCAGCCCAGTTTTCTGGTCCCTCACTTGTTGGATCGACGACTAACCACGGTGCATGCCCTTCACCAACTTCACCAGAATAGCACCGCCATGTAGTTCCATATTTGAAACCAGATCGCGTGTTCAATCCCCTGCTCCATAAGTCATTCAATATGCTTGCAGTAACTGACATTGAATCCTTATCATTGGAATAGATGACCTCTGATTCAATTCGATCCAATTGCCGGCCACCATGAAGTGGGATGCCCACTGATTCGTGCGGCCACATCTTAACTGACGGGTAGAAGTCCCCATTTTCACCTAGGGGGGATCTATCGAGATTTGAGATATCAGAAATAATTTCGATCGTCAACTCTGCCATGTCTCCAGTTGGATCCGCCTCGCTTAGACGGTATGTAACCACAGAGTGCTCTTCGTCTATTACCAGTACTTCGGGAATTCTACCCCTATCTTCAACCTCCACACACCACAATAGTAGATCTTCCAGAGTAGTCAGTCCGCCATTTGGTTTATCGTGCAAAAGATCTTTTGATTCAAACCAAATTATTTCCGACTCCGGATCACCCCTACTTGGGTGATTTTCAGAAGACCACCTCATTGCCCATGATCTACTGGGTTTGAGCCCCAGTGCCTCAAAATTTTCAGATAGGACAACTTTGTTTCCGGATAACCTCAAAGCCTCAAGTATCGCAGCCTCCTGCAATATCTTGTCGTTATTGCAAATCCTTTGTTCGATCCACTTGGAATAAGAATCCTCTTCTTCCAGGCCGATGAATTCGACACCTCTATGTTCTCTGCAGAAAATCACTTCGGAGTCTGCAAGTAGCAGTCCGGTTCCATCGGTTAGTATTCCTATAGCTGACTTCTCCCATAGCCGGCTAAATGCAGAACCGTCGTATAGCATTCTATTCTCACGGTCTTGCATCGTTCTTTCGAAGGGGCTAACAAATTAGACGCTATCCCCAAATATCATCTGTTAAACCTCGCTCGGCACAATATGGACGACAATCCAGATATTACTCGTCAGGAAAGTCTGACAAGACTTAGCTCCTTACTAGAATCAATAGACGGCTCAAAAGTAACACTAATTGGCGATACCATGCTTGATAGATACCATCACGGATTTGCTAACAATCTAAATTCTACAGCCCCCGTCCCAGTATTGAAAATAATTGATTCGGATGAGTCTCCAGGTGCTTCTGCTCACATAGCAATCGGACTTACATCATTTGGAATGAATGTATCATTCCATACGGCAGTTGGTGATGATTCCGAGGCTTCCTCAATCATTTCCAATCTGAAGTCCTTGGGCGTCGATAGTGAAAATATCATCCAGGTCAAGGATCGTATTACTCTGACAAAAATTCGATTTTTTGGCAGTAGAGAAAGCCTCCTCGATCGTAGCCAGATACTCCTTCAGGCCGATAGAGGGCCAAACGAAGATATTGAAAGCAATATTTCAGCTGCTCTAATTGAATCGGCAAGCTCCAATATTCCTGACAGTTGTGCATTAGTAATCTCTGACTATGATAAGGGCGTTGTAACAATCGACGGCGCGCAATCTCTGATTTCTATGGCAAGTGATTTTGGAATACCAGTTATTGTAGATCCCAAACTAACTGGTTTGGAAAAGAGCAGGGGTGCNACAGTAGTGATATTTGAAAAAAGNGGGATGTCACTTTTGNCCAGGAGATTNGGCTTNGATGATGATGAAGCAGCACAGNGTCTTTTGGATGAATATTCNTGGGANGGNATCCTAGTATTGGGTGGAATTCATGGGATCAATCTACATAGAAAAGAGATTGGTAGCATTTTCATCCCCTGTATGGCACCAACAGCCGAACAACAGATTGGGATGCATGATGCTGCTGCTACATCACTAGCAGCAGCATTAGGCTACGGATTGGACCTCTTCGATGCGGCATTACTTGCATCTGCTGCTTGTGACTGTGTGCTTTCATCTAACCACGGCCAGGATTACATAGATAGAGCAACGCTTGGTTTGTGGTTGGATGAATTATCTTGGAAGATGAGGATCTCTGACAGGTAGAGCAGCAGCCCGTGGTATTGAATAGTATTGATTATGTGCGATAATCGTGCTCATCTCATCTTCTAGGCGTATGAGGTCAATTGTCATTGTAGTCTTATTTGTATTAACATCCTCGCTACCAACTACTAATGCGGAAGGTAATGATGCTGGATATCCAGCCCAAATTTTACTTGATATTTCTGACGGAACTCATATCATTGAAATGTCAGATGGATCTACTTCGGCTATATCCGGAACAATCCAAGATGAGGCTCTGCCAAATTCCGCGACTTGGGAATTAAAGGACTCATTTGGTACAAGGCAATATATCGATTTTACAGATACTCTTGTCACCTTATCTGATTCTAACACTTGGAATTTGTGGGCGTTTGAAATAGAAATTGATCCTCTAATTGTCGGTCCATGCGCTTGTACTGTAATAGTAACAGTAATAGATAACTCTGAAAATGCTCATTCAAAAATAATTTCAATTTTCATTTCTCCCAATTTAATGCGACTACCCCCTACTGTCCATATTCATGATGATGCTGATGTGTGGCATAGCCAAAGTTACACAGTCAACGCTTTTTCCATGACAGATCAATACTCAGAACCCTGGGTTGAATACACTCTTAGGAACTCAACAAGCGTAAGATGCTCATATTTAGAAAGCCAGCAAAAATCTGAATTAAACGATCTAAAATCAACTAATTCGTCCCAGTTATCGTTTTGGACAAATGTCCAAGGTGATCCTGTTGGACAATTTACTTTCGACATCGATTTGACCGATTTTCTTGACGGTTGGTATGACTTAGTGATATATTCGACCAATCCTCTGAATCAAGAGTTTTCACATGATTGTACAAGTTTTAGGGTTGACAACACCCCTCCAAAAGCCCTCATAATGGGGCCGGAAACCATTCCTGAGGGCATTGGGGCTGTTGTCATCGATGGCTCCTCATCAATCGATTTGTATTGGGGGATCCAAGGTCTAACCTACATATGGTCAGTGACTGAAGTCGATGGCGGTCCTGTGCCTGAAACATTGTTTGTCATTGACGGTGATTCGAGGGGCATCTCCATCTATCCCACAGTATCAGGTATCTTTGAGATTAATTTGGCTATCGCTGACCAAGCAGGGAATATTGGCCAGGAATCGAAAATTATTGAAATTCAGAATGTCGCCCCGATAGCTAGATTGCAAATCGATGGCACTCCAATTTTCGACAATTCTGAATTCATACTTAATGAAGGCACCACTGCCCTTTTCGATGCATCTGATTCTGTTGATACTTCAAATGATGCTGGCAATTTACGATATGTGTGGAGAATCAATAACGTCCCTACTTACGAGGGCGAGTCTAGGGAGTTTATTTGGCCGGATGAGGTGGATGGCGAGTTCATCCTTACTATCGAAGTGATTGACGATAACTCTGAAGCTTCACAGATATCGATTTTAGTTAAAGATGGGTCTACCGAAACTGTGTTCCCAATATCAATAATTATCTTAATTCTCTCAACTATATTTTTCATCTATTCAGTTGCCAAAATGAGGAAACAGAAAATTGAGCCAGACATACCAAAATGGTCGTAGTAGAAAGACCAAAAGGCAGAATCATGAGGGCAACCTATGGGACTGCCATTCGATACATCGGAGTATATTGGTAGACAGGAAAGAGTATTTGCAGAGTTGCCCGATTCAAGTATCCTGATTATCCCTACTAATGATAGGAAAATTCGCTCTAATGATGTAGGCTATCCATTCAGGGCGAACTCGTACATGCTTTACTTATGTGGGTGGATGGAGGATGAGGGAATATTTGTTGCACATAATCACAACGGCAATATCTACTCTACCCTTTTCGTACCTGAGCGAGATACAAAAAAGGAGATTTGGGAGGGGATCCGTATAGGGGTCGAGGGAGCTAAAGAATGGCCTGTAACTAATACTTCAGCCATTGAAAATTCTGTTTCTGATATCCAGCAGATGATAGCTCAATCTGACCATGTTTACTCGAATATTGGCGTCTCGCAATCTATTGACAAAATTTGTGAATCTTGTTCCGTTGTCCACGATCCTAGGCCCATCATTGATCCACTGCGTAGGATAAAATCCAATAAAGAGGTTCAATATATGCAAGAAGCAGCAAATATTGCATCTGAGGCGCACAAATTAGCAATGACAAAGTCCTCCCCAAATATGGGTGAATGGGAAATACAGTCTTCGGTTGAAGGATATTTCATGAGTGCCAAAAGTACCTGGAGCTTCCCATCAATTGTGGGCGGGGGTAGCAATGCAACCATCCTTCACTACAAGTCCAATGACTGTATAGTGGATGATGGTGATCTTGTTCTGGTTGATGCTGGTTGCGAAATAAACGGCTATGCTTCCGATATTACCAGAACATGGCCCATTAGTGGTAGCTTCACTGAACCACAAAGGGAGATTTATGAGTTGGTACTGAAAGCAGAGAAAGCAGGAATCGCATCTTGCCAAGTGGGCAAGCCTTGGTCACACATGCATCGCGTTGTTTCGGAAATTATCGCCCAGGGGCTGATTGATTTGGGAATTCTGGACTGCGATCTTCAGGAAGCTCTTGGCGATGAAGCCAATCTGGATGGCCCATTCCGGAATTTCTTCATGCATGGGACTGGTCATTTGCTCGGTCTTGACGTTCACGACGTGGGTGGTGGCCGACAAGGTGATCCCGGGGCTCCGCAATCATTGGAAAATGGCATGGTTCTAACTATTGAGCCAGGCTTATATTTTGCCGATTGGAGAACAGATATTTATATTCCCGAGAGGTATTCAGGGATTGGAATCAGGATTGAAGATGATGTTCTTATTACCACTGATGGCCCCGTTGTTCTCTCCTCGTCATGCCCAAAGGAAATTAATGAAATAGAGAAAATCGTTGGATCTGGTATTTAGAATGTCAAATTGGAGAGAAATTCTTGAAAGCCAACTGGATGGAGGATGCTCAGAACTTTCAGTAGATGAAGCTGCTGATATATACTCCAACGCACCTCTGGATGAACTAATGTTTGTAGCATCGCAGAGGCGTAAGTCTCAGATCCCGGGTAAAGCCGTGACTTACCTAATCGATAGAAATATCAATTACACAAATGTGTGTACAATAAACTGTCACTTTTGCTCATTTTACAGGACACCGGGCCATAATGAAAGCTACACTCAGACAGTCGACCAGATTAGCGAACGCATAGTCGAATTAGAACGAATAGGGGGTAGCAGGATACTTATGCAGGGGGGCGTGAACCCATCACTTCCAATTGAGTGGTACACCGACCTCCTTCAAGAATTGTCAAAAAGGCACCCGACGATTTCACTTGATTGCTTTTCGCCGATTGAGATTGAGGGGATATCAGAAGTTTCAGGATTGTCCACTCGGGATGTCCTATCGCTATTCCGAGATTCTGGTATGCATGGACTTCCCGGTGGGGGCGCTGAAATGCTGGTTGATACCGTTAGGAGCGGCATATCCCCTCGTAAGGGATCTTCGGATAATTGGCTCAGAGTGATGTCCGAGGCTCAATCACTTGGCTTGATTACTTCTGCTAC
>NYST01000015.1 GCA_002683155.1 Methanobacteriota archaeon
TCGTAGTTGAACAATAGAAACAGAGCAAAGGACCAGATGGCCAGAGATGGGGCCCAGCCACTCAGACCCAAATCACCAATGGAGGAAAAATAGCCAGCAAGAAACAACGACATTGCAGAAATTATTCCTGTTAACTGAATCCCCCTTCTGGCTGAATCCAAAGATATTGCTCCAGATGGAAGTGGCCTATCCGGCCTATTTGTCCTGTCAATATCAATGTCAACGTAGTCATTTAGAGCATTCCAAGAGAACATGAATGTCATGACCGAAATAGAGTGCAATCCAGTGATTATTGCATAGTCACCGCTAGGAAATCCCCTCGATGCCAGTATTGATCCAAGCAACACCCCAAATACGCCCGAGAGGGAATTGCCTGCTCGGAAGAGGGATGCCCATGAGTGGGCCGTTGTGTGAGTTTTCACGCTCCATTGACGAAGGCAGGAGACTTCATTCCTTCCCCGGTTAAGAGGCTAGGAGTGTAGTTTCCTTCTGAGTTAGGCCCCAGACGCAGACTGTGTATACACTCCCTCTGAAAGGACCCCTTACATGCCCTACTTTCGAGAATCGTGAGTCCTTTGCCATGATGTTGCCTACCTGGTTCATGGTTGCCCCCCATCTGAATCTGTCATTCAGATGATCAAAGATCTCCACTGTATTTGCTGTACCTTTGTCCTCTAGGAGAGAAAGAACCGCCTCCCTGAGCCTTCTTGTCCGCGACATCAGGATACCTCCGCTTTGACTGGCCTGGACATCATCATCCTACGATGCAGTCCGGCCCATCCCTTGGGGTTGACTTCAACGAGATTCTTTGGCGTCCCCATTGGGGACCAAGATTGACTGCACCCCATATCGCCAGAATAGCTTACTATGGTGCCGTAGTTGTGTCTTACTACTTTGTTATCAGTCATCTCTAAACTGGCCAAAGAGACAACCTGATGTGGTTCTGGCCTCTTCCTATATCGTATTGCAGTGTATCGCTTTCTTCTTCCAATCATGCCCCTATGTCTGGACTTCCACATATTAATCGGGTCAAAAGGGGCATGAGTGAAAGTGAAAGTGAAATTGTGGTGTACGTGTTGTAATGCAACGTTTTGAAATAGACAGTGTGTCTCCCAAAGTCACCGCTCGTGTGGTGTAGTTCGGTCCATCATGTCGGACTCTCGATCCGTCGACCCGGGTTCAAATCCCGGCACGAGCACCAGTTCAGGAAAAACGATTACAGTCATAAGTCCACCTTCGTTGGAGTAGTAAGGTCATATGCGAATCGAGCGTGATCTGAAGTTGACTTTCGATGATGTGCTAATTCGTCCCAAGAGGAGCACATTGGTATCGAGATCGGATGTAGACCTAGTTAGGGAGTTCAAGTTTAGGCATGCGGAGGGAACTTGGACCGGAATTCCGATAGTGGCTGCAAATATGGATACAACGGGGCTATTTTCTATTTCTCGGGTGCTACAAGGGCACAGAATGTTGACATGTACTCAGAAGTTCTACTCAACGAGGGAATTCACTGAGGCATGGGAAGGAGGAGTTGATCCCGGATGCATAGCGGTTACTTGTGGCTCAACGGACGAGAGTTTTGAGCTACTAAAGAGAAAGATGGCCACCAGTAAAGATCTGAAGATGATTTGCATCGATGTTGCAAATGGGTATAGAGAAGTATTCCTGCAGTTTGTTAGAAAGGTCAGGAAAGAGTTCTCTGATAAGATAATCATTGCGGGGAATGTTGCTACGAGAGAGATGACAGAGGCCCTGATACTAGCTGGTGCAGACATAGTGAAGGTAGGCATTGGTCCTGGTTCCGTCTGCACGACTAGGAAGGTTGCAGGTGTTGGATACCCGCAGTTATCCGCCATCTCAGAGTGTGCGGACGCGGCTCACGGGCTCAATGGGCATGTGATGTCCGATGGTGGGTGCTCGTCCCCAGGGGATGTTTCCAAGGCATTCGCAGCTGGGGCTGACTTCGTAATGCTAGGGGGTATGCTAGCAGGTCACGACGAATCAGGGGGCGATGTGATTGACGATGGGCACGGAAAAAAATTCAAGTCATTCTACGGAATGTCTTCCGCAAGGGCCATGGAGACTCACTACGGCGAGATAGCCGAACATAGAGCTCCCGAGGGCAAGGAGGTCAGAGTCCCATACAGGGGGCCTCTGGAGATAACCATCCAATCAATCCTAGGAGGTTTGAGATCAGCCTGCTCGTATGTTGGTGCTAGGCGGATAAAAGACCTCCCCAAGTGCACAACGTTCATTCGAGTCAGCATGACTACCAATGAAGTGTTCCAGAAATTCAACGTCGATTAGTCGAAGTCGTTGCATAACTCGCCTTGAGAGGGGAAGCTAGTGGGATCCTTGGGATTGGTGTTCCATTTGCTCTCACATCGGTTCACAAAGCCGTCTCCATCGGAGTCGATTAAGGAATCTGATGAGTCGAATGGATCGTATCCGAAGTAGTACTCCCAACCGGCCCACATGTCATCTCCATCCTGATCTTGGTGGAAAACCTCTGAGCCATCGTTCCATTTGTCCCCATCGGTGTCATTCCTGATGGGGCTAGTCCCGTTCTGGAACTCCTCGAAATTGGTGTAATTCTCCAAGTCATCGTAAAACAGAGATCCTGCAATGGTTGCAGGATCGATGTGGCACTCGAAATCTTGAGGGTCGTCCCATCCCGGGCAATACCGATACATCAGATTTGTTCGATTGAGTCCGTCGTTATCCATATCTTCTCTGCCATCGTTGATGCCATCAAGATCAGAGTCTGGCATTCTCGGGTCCATTGGCCCCCTTGAACCGAGAGCATTCAGGGTGTTGTTATCCACAAGGCCGAGTGCAATGGCCTCCTCGGAATAACTGACCTCCCAGCCGTCTGGAAGCCTGTCTCCGTCTGAGTCGTCGTCCACTGGATTCGTATCCCACCTATCTGGGGCCTCNAGGGAGTTCTGGAGNGTGTCATTGTCTATGTCGTAAATCGAGTCTTCNAGAGAGCCGAATGAGGGNTCCAGTGCCCANCGGCCCTGTTCAGGGATAGAGAAACCTGACAGATTCATCTCATGNAGGAAGTATTGGGGNTCNAGGACCCCGTCGCCGTCNCTATCGCCCGANGAGTCAAANCCGGAGACGTAGTTNATCCATATCCATCCGCCGGGNCCCTTNCCGCACTCNATCATTGATTCGCAACCAGGGGGNAGCCAATAGTCGGTAGATATCCANAGACTGTGGCTGTTTGTGTTCTCCTGGACAGAGAAAACCTGCATCTCCCAGCCATCGGGCTGCCCGTCACCATCAGTGTCATTGAGTAATGGGTTAGTTGCACCCTGCCATGGACGAGGGACAAATAGGACCTCGCTGCCATCGTTAAGTCCGTCACCATCGGTGTCGGCATTGTTTCCATGTGTGATATACTGATCAAGTCCGTCAACGACTTCCTCGCCGTCCTCGAGCCCGTCGTTGTCTGTATCGAAGGCGGATGCATTTGTGAAATAGTAAACCAAGGTTCCATTGTCGTACCAAGGGTGACCGTCTACAGCCTCCCTGTAGTCTTCCAGGCCGTCACCATCGGTGTCTTTGTCGGTTGCATTTGTGAAAGTCTCGTAGTATTCAACTGCGTCGGACAAGCCATCCTTGTCCGTATCAAAAACTCCGGGGTCTGATCTGACAATAACCTCACGAACGCCAAAGTCAACTATTCGAATCTTCCATCCGATGACCTCGATGCCATCAATTAGTCCGTCTCCATCGGTATCTTGGGACAGGGGGTCTGTCGATCTCCCATCGACAACTCCGTCACCGTCGCGGTCTCTAGCATTGTACTCATCTAAATTCGTGAACCTCTCATGCTGTTCGACAACGGTAATTAGCGATTGTAATCGACTTTTTACCTCATCATCGACATCTACGTGGATGTGATAAACCCAACCAGCAGTTTCAGTCTTCACGGGGATATTTACATAATTACTATCCACTACTGTACGGACCCAGAGAACTGTCTTGTTCGCCTGAACGTAATCGCCAGGGGCAACGTCGATCCTCTCAATAGTAGTTGCACCAATCATATCTTTGTAAGTGACAGAGCCATCATTATCAGCGTCATATCCATCGAAATCGGGATCATCATCAGCATTGCTGCCGTCATTGGGGTGAATTCCGCTTTGGAACTCCCAGCCGTCTGGCATTCCGTCTTGGTCTGTATCAGGATCAAGTGGGTTAGTGAAGTTTGAAGGTCCCCAGTCGTAAGAAACTGAGAACTCTTCGACATTGTTCAGTCCGTCTCCGTCTGAGTCCCCATAAGCATCCGTAGAGTTTGCTGGATTTAGGAACCAATTGTAATCGGAATCGAACGAGTAGCAGAATTCGAAACCATCGGGCATCCCATCACCATCAGTATCCCAGTCCCCGGGCCCATTCAACCTCCCATCGCCATCCATATCCTCATTGAACCAATTGGGATTGTCCAACGGGCTCTTCTTCTGCAGGGTTGTCTGAATTCCACCATTGGGCAGGTTCTGAGCAGTGAATTGGATCTCCGACGCGAAGGCCCGGATGTGCGGTGCGGGTAGGGTAAGAGTCCCGAACGTTGGACGGCCGCAGAAAGACTCGAGGCCCACCAGATGGGTCGAGATCTCAACTAAATCGTCAATCAGATCGCCATCGCTGTCGGAATCCCGGGGATTTGTGTCGTATTTCTCCTCCACGAAGTTCCTAAGGGTGTCTGGCTCGGGGAGTTCCAGGTCTAGAATCGCATCACAGGAATGGCCGAACTGAGAGCCCATCTCGTCCCACAATTCGTCTCCGATATCCAGTTTAATCTCGGCCTGCATAGAAGGCGTGAGTAATGGGCAATTCCAATTCCCGTCAAGTGGATCTAAGAGCTTGATAATTCCAGATGGAGTAGTTATCTCGTGCGTATGCCTGGATTCCCAACGGTCATTCAAGCCATCCCCATCGGTGTCCTTCAGGCGTTGATTTGTCCCCAGCTCTGCCTCGTCCAGATTTGTCAAGCCATCCCTGTCTGGATCACCAAGAGGTCCATTGTCGGGATTTGGGAACGTCTCGTTCTGCTCACCGGTCTCCCTCTCGGTATCAACGGAGGCTACCGGGATGTCTTCGCATTCTACTTCCGTAAGTCCCTCGCCAATCGTGATGCATGGCTGCCCGGTGTCAAGGGGGTCAAGCCCGTTCTCAATCTCCCATCCATCGTCTAGACCGTCACCATCGGTATCTGCTTCTTGCCAATTGGTCCCATAAAGTGTACTTTCCATACGATCAGCGATTCCATCGCCATCCCAATCGCAACCTATCGTAGGGACTTCAGGGGGGCACTCCCTCTGATTTCCGGGGTTCAACTCCAAGTCGTCGACTGCTGATTCGAATCCTCCGCTGTTTGTGCTTGAGAGACCGGCTCCAACTACGGTGTAAAGTCCTGCCAAACACAGGGTCGCAGTAATGGCTGCTACTGCATATTGGTTGTGTGTCAAAGCCATAGAAGTACCCCGCCCTCTTGGAGGACGTTTCATGCAAATTGGGTTCGGCTATAATGATTCATGGGAATTGACTGCTGCAAAATTGTTGATTTATTGCGGCGTGCGTCGATTTCTCATTAGTCGCCCCGTAGGAAGGCCTCGATTCTGTCGAATGCCTTCGAGAGTAAATCCACTTCCGGCAGGCAAACCATCCTGAAATGGCCCTTCCCCATCTCGGGAGAGAAACCAGACCCGTGAACGAGCAGAACATGTTTTTCATGTAGGATGTCTAAGACGAATTTCTTGTCATCCGATGCCAGTGCTGGATCAGCGATTTTCACAAATAGGTAAAATGACCCCCCTGGTGGCTGGCACTCTAGTCCTTCTATTGATTCGATGCGACTCAATGAGTAGTCTAGTCTTTTCTTAATTAACTCCCGATGCGAGGAAAGCCAGCCATGGTCTTCTACGAGACCTGCGAGGAAACCGTGCTGAGCGGGGGTCGATGCACAAAGGCGACTTCGAAGAAGCCGTTCCACGCCATCTCTGACTCCATTCAGCGCCCCCCGGGGGTCATGCCATGCCATGTATCCAATTCTCCAACCGGGTGCGAAATACACCTTTGAAACCCCATTTAGGGTAATTACCGGTACGTCTTTCGACCTTGATGCCAGAGAAACGAAATTTCCAGAGAAATCGAGGCCGTCATATATCTCATCCGAGATTAATGTGCACCTTGGGAAATCTCTGACTATTTCGATTAGCGAGTCTAATTCGGATGGAAGGGGGACGTTTCCCGTCGGATTGTTTGGGTTGATTAGGACCAATAGTCGTACGGATTCGTCCATCTTGGATCGGATATCATCGAAGTCGATACGCCAGCGATTCTCCGAGTCTAGTTTGTATTCGATTGTCTTGGCCCCATACATCTGAGGGTATGCCATGTACGGGGGGTAATGTGGACCTGGTGCTAGAATGGAATCCCCTGGCTCAAGAAATGCTGCAAATAAAATCTGTAAAGCCTCAGTAACGCCATGAGTCACGTAAACATCATCCTCTGAGCATGCCCAGCCCTTTCTGGATTCCGAAGTCGCGATTGCATTGCGGAGGGGGGAAATCCCGTATGACGGGCCGTAACCGTTTACTTGGGAGTCAAGTGCATCCTTGTATGCGTCAATCATGTGTTTCGGGGTCTGGAGTCCTTTGTATGCAAGGGGGTCCCCGATATTGAGCCTGATTATTTCGTGACCCTGCTTCTCAAGTTCTATTGCTGGCACTACCACGTCTCTAATCGCGTACTCGATGGAAGAGGCCCTCTTGGACGCATCTACTGAAACTACCATATTCTCACAAACCCAGTAGTTCTCGTGCTGAATCTAGAGCCGCGGGAACCCCATCTGATTTCGAGCCGCCGCCCTGCGCCATAGTTGGACTGCCGCCTCCTCCCCCATCTATGTGAGTGGCAATTGAATTGAGAATTTCCACGGCGTTGTGAGCCTCCGATGCAATTGTCCCTTCGGTAATTCCTACGATTATTTTCCCCCCGCCTTCCCTAGTTCCCAGAACGGCAAGTGTTGGCATCAATGGGTCTCTGGTCAGTTCTCCAAGCATTGACATTAGTGCCTTAATGTCTCCATCGACCTCCATGATGGCATAACGGATACCATCCCTTTCGATGGCCCCATCGCCACCCCCACTAGTCCTCAATCTAACGATTTCAGCTTCTAATGACTCTATCTTCTTCTGCTGGGATTTCCATTCTTCGAAGAATCTAGAAACGGCCGAGGGCAGATCTTCCGAAGAGACGCCGAGAACGTCGCTTGACTCTTTCAAAAGCCTCTCTTGCTCCCTAGCATGCTCGCGTGCCGTCTCCCCTGCCACGATTTGCAGACGCTCCACCCCGTCTTGGACTTGACTGGAACGAATAATGCGCAAGTCGCCAATTTTCCCCACTCTGTCGTGATGCGTGCCCCCGCATGCTTGGACGTCGTGATCGCCTATCTTGATCACCCTTATCTGGCTGGATTTTGGCGGGCCCCCCTGGTACAGCTCGAAGCCGAAGGTCTCGTCTGCTTCTGCCCGGGGCATTTCGAGTTTCTCGACCACGACATCTGATGAAATTACGTCGTTAGAGTGATCCTCGATTCGATTGAGTTCATCCCTGGATAGTCGTGAAAAGTGAGTGAGGTCTATCCTAGCATAACGTGCCCCCTTGTTCGAGCCGGCTTGCCAGATATGTGGGCCCAGCAGTGCCCTAGCACTCCCTCCGACAACATGCACCGCAGTGTGATGATCCATCAGCTGGCGTCGCCGGTCCAGACTAACGGTACCAGAAACTGCCCCGAGCTTTAGAGCCCCATTAGTTAGGTGGAATACTATTCCATTCTCGACCCTTGTGTCACAGACCAAAACGCCACCCAGTGAACCCTGATCACCCAATTGACCCCCTCCCTCGGGATAGAATAGTGTTCTATCTAGCACAACGTAGTGAGTAGGGTCATTGGTGACCTCATTAGATAGGTTGAGTGAGGACAATTGCGATTCAGATAGGCTAGAACAACCAAGAACAGTGGCTTCGAAAGAAGTTCTATTGGTATCGGAATAGTAATCCATGGATGTTTGGGGAAAGTCATCGGATTGGAATAGATTTGTATTTTTCTTTTCTTTGGCCGCGACCTTGGTCCTATCTGCATTTCTGGCTGCCATATCTGCAGCGAATCCTACTCTGACGGACAACTCCTCCCAACCCGCCTGGTTGGCGATTGAGATTGCCATTTCTGGGTTCAAGCCACGTTCCTCGGATAATCTAAACAAAGTCTCGTCTGGAGCTTCTGTGGAATCTGTTGGCAAGTCCCTGAATGCAGTCTTTACTGCTGCTTCCCCCTTCCTGAGCATTTCATGGTATCTTATCTCCTCGAGTTCCAAGATTTTCATCACGCCCTCTTTGGATTGTGTGAAATTGGAGAATTGCATGTGTTTCTCGATGTGGTGAGTACCTAGTTCAGATAGAGAGACTCCAAGTGCCAACTCTTCCTTCATCCTACAGACTCGCCTGGCCAGCATTCTGACTAAGTATCCAGCCTTCGAGTTACTTGGAACCAAACCATCCCCCAACATATTGCAAATTGCATGCATATGGTCGGGAATTGCGTATATGCTCGAAAGGGGCTCGGTTAGTCGCTTGAGTTCTTCGATAGAAACTTCAAGTCCGGATTCTTGTAGCCTTTCGGACAATTTCAAGAACAGGGACTCAACATCAGTTCCAACATCAATATTCAGTATCCCTGCTAATCGTGACAGTTCCCCCAGTAGTATGTCGGTATTCGCAGATAGGCCTAGTCCATTCACCATCTCCTCGAATCCGGCCAAATCTTTCAGCCAATTTACCGACTCCGGATAAATTGCATCGTAAATCGTAGGCGTACCTGCAGCAGCCCAACAGAACCTTTCAAGCCCATAACCTGTGTCAATAATCTGGAGATCCATCTCACGATATCTGAGCCCCTTTATCTCGATTCTCCCCTCTTCATGTTCCTCTAGATTCATGAAGACCAGTGTGGCCAATTCCAAGCCCCCGACTATGACTTCAAGAGCTGGTCCTGCATTTCCCCCTCCAGACCAAGGATTCTCGACGTAGGTCAATTCTTCCGGACTAATTCCGAATTCCCCTACTAGCATCTCGTCGCAGTACCTGACGCATTGATCTATCCAGTATACGGTATCATCTTCTTTGGGCCTATTGAATGCGTGATGGGCCATCATCTCAAATGTCGACAGGTGCCGTCCCGATCGGCCTACGGCAGCAACATCGGTTAGCCTAATGCATGGCTGGCTGATTACCAGTGGATTTGCAGGAGGTGGGACGAGACCGCTAGTCACGTGAGGTTGGAAATCCGCAATGCTTGCTATTGTTAGGTGGATGTCATCCCTCCACCGGGCAATAACTGGGAATGGTTTTATTCTAGAGTGGCCCCTCTGTTCGAAGAAGTGCTGGAACTTCTCTCGCATCGAGTCCTTCAGTTCCTTACCCCTGGAAGGAAATCCGGAGATAATTGGGTTTCCAATGAACGTGTAGGGGTCTTCGGTGCTGTCCCCACAAGTCTCCCTATTTTCGTCCCTAGACCAGAATCTGGCACCAGTCGCAGAACATTTCTTACAAACATGGCCCGATTCTGACCAAAAGGGAATATCTACCTCTCCGAAGTTCACTACGCCTCCCTCGGCCACTCCATTGGACAACTGGTCTTGAAGTCAATGCGCGAAATTGCCCCGGTGTTTTGAAAGGAAAGCGATTGTCGGCATGACTGATGGGCGAATGGAGTCGTTATCTCGAGGCCGATGGGGAATCTCTGATGAGAATAAAAAAAAGAGGTCAAATGCTTGTCGATGCGGTAATTGTTGGGGACAGCAAACATGTTGGCAAGAGCAATGACAAGTCTCTGGAGCAACTGACCAATGTCGCATCGCTGCCCGGGATAGTTGGGGAGGCGTGGGGCATGGCCGACTTCCACCAGGGCTTTGGTTTCCCGATAGGCGGGGTGGTTGCTACCGACATAGACAATGGGGGCGTGATCTCTCCTGGTGGTGTTGGATTCGACATCAATTGCGGAGTCAGGCTTTGCTCGATAGATCTGGGGGTTGAAGACTTGAAGCATCTGACAAGAAAAAAGTCAGGCAGCGGGAGCAAAGAATTCGGAAATAGGCTGAAGGCCAGAATTCCAGCCGGGGAATCTGGGAAAAGTGGTTACAAACTTAGTTCCAACGAACTTGACGAAATCCTGTCCGATGGTGCGAAGGCTGCAGCTGAAATCGGTTTGGGACATGATGAAGACCTCTCAAAGATGGAAATGAAAGGGAGATTAGAGGGGGATTCTGGGAGTATTTCGGATGTTGCGAAAAGAAGAGGAATTTCGGCTCTTGGGTCCATAGGAAGGGGGAATCACTTTCTCGAAATACAAGTGGTGGATCAGATTCTCGATCAAAGGGCAGCTAAAACCTTCGGATTGGAGGAAGGAAGGCTCACTGCAATGATACACACCGGTTCCAGAGGCTTGGGGTACCAAGTCTGTTCTGAACATGTCAAAGGACTAGAGGGGAAATTCAGAAAATCGGATGGAAGGTGGAGGTCAAAGGATTGGGGCATCTCTATCGCCGACCCTCAGCTTGCCGCTGCTCCTTTCTATTCCAAGGAGGGTCAGTCTTACTTCGATGCTATGAAAGCTGCAGGGAACTATGCATTTGCGAATAGGAGCAGCGTGACTCATCATCTGAGGAGTGCCCTTAGGGCCCACATGGGTTCTGAGGTTGATGTTGGGGTCGTATACGATGTTTGCCACAACATTGCTCGTGTCGAGGAACACGTAGTCCATGGAAAATCCTGCACCTGCTGCGTACACAGGAAGGGTGCGACAAGAGCATTTGGAGGAGATAACAAGGAGATATCTGAAAATTTCTCTGGAATAGGGCAACCGGTTCTTGTCCCAGGTGACATGGGGACCGCATCGTACGTAATGGCTGGCCCGATTAGCGGGTCAAATCGTGCATTTGGTTCATCTTGCCATGGTGCTGGACGGGCGATGTCTAGAACAGAGGCTAGGCAGAAGATTGATGGTTCGGCGGTGAAAAGAGAACTGGCAGAAAAGGGAGTGGCGATATACGAAACTCATGAGAAATACCTGTCAGAAGAGGCCCCTGACGCGTACAAGAATGTTGAGGACGTTATCGACCTCACGGATAAAGCAGGGCTTGCAAGACCAGTTGCTCGTTTAAGGCCACTAATTGTTATCAAGGGATAGATATAATCTACTTTGATACTAAGATTAGCTCTATGTCATCGTGATCCTGCATCACATATTCCTCAAATTTGTCATTTGAATCTCCATTGACAGTCATACTGATGTCATACTCTTCCCAATCCGAAATGCCGCTTCTGTCGATGTCGAACTTCTTGTCATCGGGACCCATAAGTTTTGGCCCACCCTCCCTATCCCAGATCTCGAAGAAGGCCCCGAGAGGGACGTTCATCTTGTCAGGAGTCTCGATGTGCAACTTTGTGAATCCGGTTTCTGAAGAGTCGTGGACATGGACCCACCTCATCCCCTCTCGGCAACCTGACTGGTCTATTCCAGTATTCGGTGCGATTGGCATCTGTTCTCCGTCAACGATTACTTTCAGATTGGGATGATAATGGAATGAAATTCCGACGTCGCTGTGCTGCAAACCCCCCAAGCAACCGTCAGAGACCTCCCAGTCTGGTTCAGGATCGAACAACCCCGGTTGCAACAGTGCCACACCCAAGAAAGCCACAGTAGCAACTGCTGCTGCGGAAAGTAGCCATTGCTCAATTGACAAGGATGGCAAACCCATATGCTGCCGATATGCCCACTTCACTTGAACTATGGGATTTTAGAATCACATAGAGTAGCCAATTCTAGGCAGGTTTGTTTGCGGCTGTGCGGATCCTGATTGGACTCCGTCTGCCTCTTCCATTATTATCGTCAGCAGGGTATTCACCAGTGCACGTAGCTCTTCCATCTCCTGCTTCATCTCATCCAAAGTAGTTACCTCCATCATATCGCATCCCATCTGAGGGATCACTCCCTCGAATCGTTAGATTGGAAATTAGCCTATAAACAAGTCAGGGTCTTTTTCGTATTAATGGTGTTTTTCGGAGTTCCGAGTGAGAGCCAGTTTGCCTCTACTCGTATTCCTCGTCGTATTCCTCGTCGTATTCCTCATCGTAGAAGCCACCCTCTCCAGAACCCCTAATTACGTAGAACGCAGCACCCATGAGTGCCAAGAGGATGACCAAAGATCCGGCGACCAGGAACATCCCGCTGTTGGGGCCAGATCCATCGGACAAGGTGCTCACCTCTATATCGCTAATCTCCACATTCATGTAGTTCGCATTTCCGTAGTCGCCATCCACGACTAGGATTAGGAGAGGTTGGCCGGATTGACTAGCGGCGAAATCGAATTCTGCCTTCACGCTGGTGCTTCCAGGGGCGAGATACAGTTCGACGGGGCCATTATTCATCAGCGTGGTGATTGATGGCTGGAATGTCCCATCTATCCGCTGCTCATAGAGGCCTACGGTGATGGTCCCCTCGCTCTTCCCGGGATTCTCCCAGTAAGTCACGACAGTGATTGTGTCGCCTTCGAGTGGGTTCTTAGTAGGGGTAATTTGGGCACGAGTGAACTGGGGGTCGAACTCAACAAGTCGTACAGTCGGAGTACGCGGGTAGTCGGGTCCTCCAAGTCCTGCTACTTGGTTTCCTGCCTTGTCAGTTGATGTTATCCAGAATGAAACCTTGTCGCCATCCTCTATATTGAACTCAAGAGATGGTCTGAAGTCAATCTCCCCTCGATACACCTGTATTCCCTCAGTACCCGAGTACCAAGGGACTTCCCCGCTTTCTTCGGTCCCGGTTATGATTTGGCCGTTCCTCTGGAATGCCCACGATACCTGCAGAGGCCCGTAGTTCATCCCAATCTCCTCATTGATTGTTATAGTAACAGGTATTGCTCCCAAAGAGTCAGTCTCTATGACTGTGAGTGACGAGTCCGGGTATTCATCGACATTGAACAATGCAGTAGGTGCCTTTGTGTCGACGGTTGCCGTAGCATCAGAATTTGGGGCGGAAAGTGAAGATCCAGGAGTCCCGATCAATGAAGTAGTCAGAACTGTTGTTGGCTCTACCGGTTGGAAATTAGGAAGTGACATCTCCACAGTGAAGTTACCAGAGGGCTCTACTGGAGATTGGGCTTCGTAGTTCCCACTACCATACAGCATAGATAGTACGACGGTCAAATCGGGAGTGACCTCTTCTATCGGAGTCCCCGTCCCTTCGTGATAGACGGTGCCACTGACTGAGAAAGAATCACCCTGGCCCAGATAGAGGGAGGTCCCTAAGGGAGGAATAATTGGTGCTGTGAGATCCTCGGCGTGACTCGGAATTGCCACAATCCGATTATCTAGGCGCCAAGAAAGCGTGCTTAGCACTTGTGACTCTACCTGCTCAAGCCCATCCTCAACAAGGACCCGGGGTTTGCAATCGAAATCTTGCTCATCAAATGGCATGTCCCATGACATCTTGAAGCGGACGCTCAACTCAGTCACGGAAGATGTGATGCTCTCGGTGCTTGCGCTGATTGCCTGCAACATGCTGTTGCTTGGGGATGATAATACTGAAGAAAATGGTTCATAGGAGAAGACTCCGAAATCGCTGCCATAGCCGCAAAGAAATACAGTGATGTTGTCTATGGTGTGGAATCCGTTTGGCTCGTCCAAGCGAACCTTGAACGTGTGTTCTTTTCCTGGGACCAGGTAGTAGTCGACACTGTCTTGTGTTATCCTATCCAGTGAGAATGTGGAACCCCCGCCGGTACCTGTTCCCAGTCCCGCGCCAGCGAACTCGACCATCACATCTTCTGCGACAACGACCGAGGCCCATGAGTTCTCGATGCCGGGACCACCCCCTGTGCCTCCATCCTGGTAGGACAGTCCGGCCCAATCCGTTCCCTCGACGTATAGATGTATCATTTCGTTGTCTAGGGAGGAGACATCAATGCCCATGAATTGGACTTGTTGCTCCCCGGTTAGGCCCACACTGAGGTCGCTGTTCTGGTACTGGTACTCTCCTTCGTCGGCGACGCCATCACCATCCTGATCGTCTACTCCTTCTCTCCAATACTTTAGAGTAAGAGTATCGCCTCTAGCTTCGCCTTCGCTGATTGTGATATATGGCGAGAAAGTAGTTGGTGGGACCACCATGCCGTCAACATACTGAAGCCCGATTGGGGTTTGGACCTGAATTGAGTCGGCAACTGGGGGGTTCGAGTCCACTTGGATTTCAACCAGGGGAGGTGCCCCTGTGGTGTCTTCTGCCCCATTAGTAGAGCTAGAGGGCCCTACTCTGAGCATCAGTGGCGAGAGCATCATCGAGCTTACGCCGCCAGGTGTGGATACCGAGCCTGAGAATTGGCCATCATCACCGGTTTGCAACGCATAAATTGAGCCAGAGAGATTCAGTGCCACGGAAAAGTCGGTGGCAGACGGGCGCTTTTCTTCCTGATCTTGGAAGCGGACAGTTCCAGAAATGCTTAGCATGCTTCCGTCCTTTACGGGGAATGGATAGAACAGTGTATCATACGTATTCGAAATGACCCTGTCAAAACCATCCCTTATTTCGAATGAGTCTATCTGCAGATCGTTCTCGACGGCATTCTCGCCTGAACGGCCACTCTGAGACATCGCTGGCCAAATTGTGTTTCCTTCCGCGTCGTTGGCTTGGGCTGCCCAATCAATGGTGGCAACATCGTCCCAGTTCCAATCGATGTTGAACTTCCAGTGAACCTCAATGTCCACGTATCCATCGGCGTGGTTTGCCTCTGTGACATAACTAGCGCTGGAATCAAGTGGAGCGACGGATGATCCATGGGGCTGTGAGAACTGAGGGTTCACTGAGCCGGACCCCCAGAGTCCGTCAGGACTATTCTCCACCCTGAAGCTGATTGTTTTCCCATCGGAAGAAGATCCGACGAGGGTGATTTCGGCTATCTCTGAGTTGTCAATCAGGTGATGATGGCTCGTAACTATCTCCACCAGATTCCCATCCGGGTAGAGCGTGTTTGGAACTGTGAATTCCCTATTTACGAACATGAAGTCGTAGATCAATGAGCCATCTACCGATACTCCACCATAGTCAGAAGTGATGCCAATCGGTATGTCAGTCTCCTCTTCGAAGTCCCCATCTATAGCCCCTTGGAGGTAGTCCCTTATTGATTGGCCTAAGCCAGATATGTTCTCGAAGAACATGTATCCGAAACCGATTGACGAAACTGAGACATTCTGAGCGGACGTTGAGGACACCGATAATGGAACCTCAACCCAGTCCCTGCCAGTGGATGACTCGACATGGCTGGGGCTGAGAAGACCTATTCCAGAAATTTGTGCCAGACTTAGGGAGCTGACGAACGGCGAGTCCCCGTTGCCTCCTGAAACTGTCGCCCCGGAAATTGATACCGTCACTGGAGAGTCGAAACCATCGGAATCAGGTGAGATGCTGACGAATCCGGAGTTTACTATGGCGGATTCAGGAATCAAGACCGTGAGACTCTCGGGGTTCGAGCCGTCAAGGGACAATGAGGTGCTTCTTGAAACGGAGTCTCCCAGAGTCATCCATGACTGCCAGCCCAGATTGCCGTATGCGTTATCGTCTCCGTCGAACATCGGGAACGACCATTCGTCAGTTCCGTCGGCCAATACATCTAGTCTCGAGTTCGCTGACGGATCGGAGAATGTAGAAGAAATCGCTAGGAAATCTATCCAACCATTGGTGGGGAGGTTGACTGATACAGCGAAACCGGCCTGCTGGTGCGCGAATTGTATGGTGCCTCCCTTATTCGCTGATCCCAGAGAATTTCCCAGATGATCAAGAACCGTCACAGAAACAGAACTCGAAATATTTCCTTGGATTTTGACGCTCTTAATTGGACGGGACGAATATACGAAATCAGAGGTAATTGTCCCAGTCACCGCAGTTGCGTTTAGGACACCATCGATCACCTCCACTCCTGTACTGAAATCCCAGCCGTTTTGGCCCGAATCAGCGTTCAGAATCCTCTTCCCACCGATGTGAACCTTCTTCAGAATAGGTGATTTCTCGGCATCAACAGATCCCATGTGTATCTTCAGCCTAACCTGCGGGAAATCTTCAGAGTCGATTCCTGCAAGGCTGAATGGGAACGAGACGTTGGAGAATCCGGGAACCTGTTCTCCTGTGTCGGCATCTAGTATTGAACCACGAATCCATCCGCCATTCGCTTGACCCTCTATATCGACGAAACCGTGGTTGAATTTGTTTGCATTTTCCACGGATATCGCGGGGCTGATCCAATTACCAGGCAGTCCGTAGTTTGAAATTTGTACTCCTGCATTGTCTATGAACCAACCGGCATAGGTGACTGATCCATCGGTCCCAAATGCGAACTTGAACTTCACAGAGTCACCCTTGTAGGCATCTAGATTGGCCCTTAGGTTCGTCATATCGCTTGTTGACGTCCACCCTGACCACGAACCGGTGCAATGGTCCAAGGTGAAAATACCCAATCCGTTAAGGTTATGCGAGCCTGATCCAGTACTTGAGTACCAACCCGGGTCGAAGTGCTGCCATGAACCGCCATTCACCTTGATGAACACGGCACCTCCATCGTAGCCCGCCTCGGAGCAGGACCAGTGGTCGAATGTTAGGTATGAGGTGCCGTTCATTGGTATCTGATACGAAGGAGAAATGAGTCTCGCTTCGTCGATGTCATTGGCGTAGTTACCAGAGAACCCTATTCCGTAGGCATACGGGAAGGATTCCACCTCTGGTGGTCCGGAGTTTGAAGAGACCTTGTTCAGGGTGAATTTGCAATTGCTATTGCTGCATGAACCCGAAGTGGACCTGATCCATCCGGGAGAGTTAGAAACCGTGGGGGAATTAGCGGTTGAGTCTTCAAAACTGATCATCTCTGAGTACTGCCCCTTAGCGATTGTCGTGTACATCCAATCATCTGGGGCAGGGTTCCCTGCAGAGTCGGGCATCCCGTAGTGGGACATAGTTGAGGAAGTTTCGAACTCGTCCATGAACAAGGTGCTACCGTCATGATCGACCACCCTGATGTGGGAGATGGTCAGGCCCTCTCGTGCATCTTGACTTGCCCCCCCATAATTGAAGGCTGAGCTAGTATCAACGACGATCCGGATGTCAACGCTGGATTCGTCTTGGAATCCGGAGGGGATATCGAATGAGACGAGTCGGAAGTCACCGCTCTGATCACCATATGTCTGCAAGTCATCAGCCTCATATCCACTCCCGGGAATTGCACCGGACCTTACTGCGCAAACCGAGGAAGTGCTGCTGGTGGCCGAGGAAATGTCAGCCCACACGTTCCCATTCAGCGAGAGCTCTACGCATGCGTTGTCACTAGTTCCGCCCTCCAGGTCCCATTCCATGTTGAACTCGATCTTGGATGTGGAGTTAGTGCCTGAAAGGTCGATATTCCTCTCGAGGACACCATAGGCATTTGCGTTATACGTGCATGAGGACAAAGTCGTGGTATAGCAACCGTGATGCCATGCATCCAAATCAACACCTTCATTGATAACTTGTATGTTGTCTATGAACCACCCTGGCCTCTCGTTGACGGAATCCGGATGGGTCCAGATCACGAATCTGAACTGTATGTTGTCAGAATCAGCGATTCCGGGTAGCGAGGAGAGGGAGAAGTTACTGGTTACCCATCCGCTGTGTGAAGGGGATGCGAAAACGGGTACTGGTGTCGCGGCCCCGTTCGGTGTTGGGGCGTCCGAAGATAGGGTGCTTGGATATCCGCTCTGTGGCTCAATGAAGTTCCAGTCGCCCCATGATGAGTTTGCCTTGAGTCGGTATTCCACCCATGTCCCATCCCCGCCTCCAGTAGAAGTACTGTCCAAATGGAACCAGTGATCGAATGTCAGGTAGTATGAACTGATGTAGTCCCCAGTGGGAATGTCCTGAGCGGGAATCAACAGATGCCCAGATGTCCCTGCAGGGACTGGTTCTCCTGGCATAGTACCTGCTGATACAAGGCCCTGTGTCGCGGAAGAGGGGACGATTCCGTGAGACAGGGTCTGCTCCTCACCGTAGATGCTTCCGTCCAAATCCAGGAATGTAGTTGCCCTCCAAAGCTTACTTACATGGCAAATGAAGGAAGTATCGGAGATCTCGGAGTCGTCAAGATTCCTATTTGAGTTCAAATCCAGACCGGCTAAAATCTTCAATCCGGAATATGTGCAGTTGTCCCCAACTGGCTCGGTGAGAATGTCTATCTCGTAATCGTAATAATCTCCAAGAGTCGCAGAAACAGCACCTCCTGTACCGCCAGAATCGCTGATTGAAATAGTGGGGGAAGAGGCGTAGTTGGACCCTCCGTCTGTTACTTCCGCGGAGTGAATGACACCTGTTGGGAAAAGGTTCGCTGACAGATCTTCCCCAGTCCCGTTTGCCACGCCGATGGCGATGATATCGGAAGATTGGTATCCGGACCCAGCAGAGTCGATTGTGATGGAGGTTATTGCCCCGCCAGAGTCTACCGAGCCTACCGATGCAGCCGCACCTGTGCCATCGCATTGGCACTGAATCAAAACCTGATCAGTCGTATCGAAATTCGAGCCGCCATCATTGATCGTGATGCTCTCGATTCCAGAGCTGACTGAGTATGTTCCAGAGAAACCCGAACCACCCCCTCCTGATGCTGATAGAGTCCCGGAGACGTATCCGCTCCCCGGATCGTCTATCGAGAGCGAGGTTATGATGTCAGCATTAGCGAACGTCTCACAGTAGTATAGGGTCTCGATTATTTCATCGGCATCCAGAGTCTGGTCGAAGTCGTTGTCTAGGCCATGTTCGATGTATGCACCAGGGGATCCGCCGCATCCAGACAAGTTTGCGGATGAATCCTTGATGAATACCCTCCTCCAACCTGGGGAGTACTGATATGCGGGATTGAGAGTTACTTCGATATCCCCTACGTCGAAACTACTTACATTGGATCTGGTGCCATCATCCTTCAACACCATCTCGCCATCATCATTCAATTCAACACCAACAAGGTTCCCAGATGAAAAATCAGCCTCTTGCCATGTGATGCCAGAATCAGAAGAAGCAGATAGAGGGGAGTTAGATACGTGTACCCAACCATCCATGATTGTAGAGTTTGTCGGGACTGAAAATCCGTCTACTACATTGGGGGACCCTTCGCTATTGATAATTGAAGGACCTGACCAATTTGAAACTCCAGCAAATGAAATGGGGGAAAGCATCATCATCAATGTCATTACGATTGCAAGTCTAGCGCGTTCACTCGGCATACTAATGCTGTGCATTATGTCAGTTATGAACCAATCTACGTTTCTATCTGAGAAGCGATTTTTGGATGGAGCCACTGGGGGGAATTGAACCCCCGACCTTCGCCTTACCAAGGCGACGCTATACCTCTAAGCCACAGTGGCAGAGCGGCAACGACCGAAGGGAGTGGTTTAATCGTGGCGACTATGGATGCACTTGCCATCTTCGTACGTCAGTGTGAAAACCAATGGGCTGTTGCGCCCCAATAGCCGAGGTCGCATAGCCCGGTATTGCGCGGGCCTGGAAAGCCCGTGGGATTTTTCCCTCGCGAGTTCAAATCTCGCCCTCGGCGCCAATATCCTCCAAATTGATGCCGATCGCAATGCCCAGAGGATGAGTTTCTTATCCAATGTCAACGGCCTCAGAATAACATGGAGCAGACGGGAGCGGGGAATTCGTCGGATGGCGAAGACCTCCTGATGGATAGGTTGAGTGATTGCTCAATTGGAAATAGGTTCTCCCAATTGCACCATCGGCTAAGCATAATTGATTTGCTATTTATGGAAATAAAGTATGATTTTCTCCTGGTGAGGAAATTCTGGGGCAGGAAGGAAGGAGCGATGATTGGATTATTTGTTGCAGGATTCTTCCTTGGAACGTGGGACTTGGGGATTGGAGAGATTTCTAGTGGAGGGGACTACAACAGATGGGGAATTCTAGGTGGGGAGGAAAGTGGTTTCTTGCATATTAGGGACCTCGCGCTCATCATTTCCTTACTTTCGGTAATTTGCTGGTTTGGATTTATTGTAATGCTCTGGAATAGTTATCCAATAATGAGGGAGAATATGGTCTATCTCATCATAGGAATGGGTTTCATTCAGTTCGGGCATATCAAATCCCATGCAGACAACCCAGATTTCCCCTGGGAATCGGGTTTTGGGGGTTGGATTTGGGTATTAGTTTCAAACCTAGTGATGCTTTTTCTATCCATTTTTGTTGTCAGAAGGGCTGTTGTTGAGACTAGGGACATTCACGTTCAAAGAAAGCACTTCCATCCCGACCCCAGAGTCATAGATAGGGCATGGAAAGACCATAGCTTGTTAGCTTGGAGCCTTGGAATTGCAGTATGGATTACATTGCTCAATATCAGTTTCTGGAGTAGTGCGCATTCAATAGCCCCTAGCCCGGGTGACTTGGACTTCAGCTATTCATTGGTACTCCTGCATGTATTATCGGGAATAATGGCAACATTTCTTCTCCTAGTCATAGTATGGTTTCCTGAATTTATGCTTGGTTCGGCTGAAGTCAGGATTCAGTCATCTCGAGCACGAGAGGTTTCTGGGGAGGTCTTCGAACCAAAGAAGACTGAACAGGGAAAATGCCC
>NYST01000016.1 GCA_002683155.1 Methanobacteriota archaeon
GTAGTGAATGTAGTAGCCTCTACCAGAGTAGCGGAGGAACTGGACCTCCCAGACATAGCCATCCAGTTGAACTGCGAATACGAACCCGAGCAGTTTCCAGGCGTCGTCTACAGGGTTGTTGAACCCAAACTAGCCATACTTATGTTCAGATCAGGCAGGGCCGTGTGCACAGGGGGCAAGAACGAGGACAATATCCAGACCGGTATCGAGAGGATGATCGGCGATCTCAGAAATGCAGGCATTGAAACATGGGATCTGAAGGACGTCGAGATAGAAGTCCAGAACATGGTCGCAACCTATTCCCTATTCTACCCGGAGGACTACGGTGAGGTTGCTAGAATGGATGACATCAATACGAAGGTCATCGATGAAGACGGCGGAATTAGGGCTGCTACCGATGAAGAGGTCGAGAACGAGGACTCAAGAATCCGAGGTATACTGAAGGGCGAGCCATTAGCAGCGCTTCCCAGAAAACTCAATCTGAACAACCTGACCTTCCATCTGCCCTTCGACAAGGTCGAATACGAACCAGAGCAGTTCCCAGGTCTAATCTACCGACTTGACTACCCGCGCGTGGTATGCCTGATTTTCGGAAGCGGAAAGATGGTAATTACCGGTGCTAGGCACAAAGACGAGATTCTCGAGGCAGTCGAGCAGATCAAAGACGAGTTAGCAGACCTACTCTAATCGATGAATCAACGTTATTGAGCAGACCGGCATGCGAAAGCCATGCACGCTGCCACCCGCGCTACCCTGATGGTAGCAGTTCTGGCGCTAGCACCTTTCGCCCTATCTCTGAACTCGGGAGACCTGCTTCACTCCAATCAACATTCAGGGGAAGCATCATTGCAATCCAAAAACACTGGTTCTGCAGATGTGCCGGATTGGAGAATCAACGACAATTGGATGTACGACGGGTACTTGGATGTGGCCGATTTCGTTGCAGACTCTGGAGTCTCAACCAATGTAGAGACGCTGCAGGGGTCACTCGATAGGACAGTATCGGACATCTACCTGTACGACATCGATGGAGATGAGACCCTCGTCTACGAAGTTGAGTCAATAGGGGCTTACGAGTCATCATCGGTCGAGATAGACGGATTCACTGGCTGCCTTTACGTCGATATGCAAACTACGGAGATAATTCGCGCCTCCGACTTGGCAACCTTTTCGCAGAATGTCACAGTTGACGTATACTTCGATCCTGATGTTTTATGGTGGAGCTGTGTAGAGAACCAGCGGCAGGAGATTGGCGAACTCAGCGTCGATAACACATACATCCCTCCCTTGGAGAACTACGACTTCCCCCTCTCAGTCGGAGAGACGTGGGGCATGGACTACAACCAAGATACCGAATACAGTGGCATCAGTAATTACGTCGATATCCCAGATGATAGCAGTGACACAAACTCGACTAGTTGGGCGGTAGTAAGCCAAGGTAGCTCAGGGGTACCATATCCAGATTGCTACCAGTCATTCAACGTGACCTCGTACGACTCCGAAGGGGATGAAGTCGGATACAATTGGTACTGCCCCTCCATTCGCGGAGAGGTGAAGAGCTCAATCGAACAGGCATTCGGATTTATCGCGGTTCACGAGCTTGTTAGCTACCAACCAGTAACTAGGGGTAAGGAGATCTCGATAGACATTGAGTATCCCCTTTCTCCTACTGACATAGAGATATCTGCATGGGTAAATATCACCGAACAGGGCCAAGGAGTACCCAATCAGAATTTCCAGTTCCGCTACGAGTCCGAGAATGAGGTTCAGAACGCAATCACGGATGAAAACGGCTCCTTCCATCTGATATTTAACTCGGGGGACAAACCGGACGATACCTACAGTCCAGGAGAGTTGGGAAGTCACGGTTTGATTGCTTGGACTCACCTTGGAGGGAGCGTTCTGGGGACAAAGACGCTGGTGATAGACTCGGAAGTACATGAGATCGACTTGGTCGCTGGCTCTTCGGCAGTCATCGTTCAAAGGCTCCGACCATCCACTGGAGAAGAGGTTACACTGGTCTCATCGATGGGATTCACAGCCATTTCAGGAGATATCCTAACTTTCTCTGTCCCAGTCCTAAACCGTGGCCTAATCCAATCTCCCCCCTCGAGCATTGTCGTAAGCGCTCCAGATGGAACAGAGGTTTCGAGCACCGTCCCACAATTAGAAAGCCTACAGGATGCCCGAGTCATGGTAAACTGGACAGTACCGGAATCACAGCAATTTGGGAATGCCTACTTGTTCTTTGAGGTAGACCCACTGGGCAATATCACTCAAGACGGTAACCGATCAAACAACGTCGGATCGCTCATTCTCTATGTGGGCGGACTTCCAATCGTGGACCTCTCCATGCCAAACGAGACTCAAACTAATGATTTGGTGTACCTGGATGCAAGCACTTCCTCCGACCCAGACGGAGGCATCCTGGAGTGTGAATTCAGCATCGAGAAGATTGATGGTTCCCATACTCAGTTATCTGATGATGACTGTATTGTCGAATGGTCTTGGCCAGATGATGGCGTGTTCGAAGTTTCAGTTCTCGCCACAGATGACGAGGGCGACGACTCAGTGATGCATTCAACAATTACGGTACTCAATCGACCTCCTGTGGTCATCATTGGCTCCGATGTGGATGAGGTAATGGTAACCACTTCCATCACATTCTCAATCTTGGAAAGCAGCGATAATGACACCAGGACCCCTTCCGCACCCGTGGAAATACTCTGGAACGCCGATTGCTCAGAAGGGAAGGTCGGGCAGTCATGCACAGTAACTCCAATGGAGGAGGGCGACTTAACCATTGGAGTACTTGCTACAGACGATGACGGCGCAGTTACCTCAGCAGAACATTCTGTCCAAGTCACAAACATAGCCCCCTCAAACCCGGTCGCAGAACTATACCACGGAGAAGAGAGGATTTTTCCAGACAGTCGTGGAGTATTCACAATCTTTGAAGGCGATGACATAACATTCTGGGGGCAGGCACATGACTCGTCAAACGACATCGACGCTCTAGTGCACGTGTGGAGGCCAGATGCCGAGTACCATCCTGCTGTAAACTCAACCAGTACTGGTGAAAGGAGCACCCTTTCGGGCGTCTCATATAACAAATCAGGCATGCATCTAGCAACTCTACAAGTCTTCGACGATGATGGTGAAGGGACAGAATTACTGATAGTTCCAATACAGGTTGTCAATGTAGCCCCGGAGATTTCCCCCATGACCACCGTCCTTGGAAATTTGGAAGAGGATCAGGAGTTCACCATCAATCCAGTTGTATCCGATACCGGAAATGACTCCGTTTCTCTTATCCAATGCTTCGATCTTGACCCCTCGATCGATGGTGATTCCGATGGAGTGCCGGAGAATGACTGCGACGTTCAGTCCAGCATCTTAGTCCATTCATGGCCTGACTCTTATTCGGCCCCCGAATCGCTAGTTTTCCATGTCACGGATGATGACGGTGCATCAGAATCGGTAGAGTTCTCCTTCTCTGTAATCAACTCGCCGCCAGAGGCCTTTGCCTCAGCCAGCGTGACTAATCCAACCGAAGGCGACTCGGTAGTTCTCTCTGCTAACGGAACAGTCGATTCGCAGGCAGATATGGATTCCTTGATTTTCCATTGGGATATCGATATCAGTGTCGACTCGAACGGAGATGGGGACCCTTCAAACGACGTTGACTACACAGGCAGATGGATTGTGTTCTCCTATGATTCTGGAGGTCCGAAGAAGGCACAACTAACCGTGCTCGACGATAGTTCCAGCCACTCAGTTATCATGGATTTGGAGGTTTCCGAAAAGCCCACAACAATCGCCGGGACTATCAAATCAAGCGTCGGCCTGATTATCATTTTGCTAGCAGCAGTATCGTTGCTCGCGTGGACCTTCCTAAGGCCTCCTTCGAAGGTAGAAAAAGAGATTTCCAAGGGGCCAATTGAGATNGACATGGACGCTGCATTCGACGAGCCTGCAGAATCATTGGTGACCACTAGCCCGTTCGAAGCGACCCCCGATGNCGGCCAACTTCCCCCAGANCAAGAGATACTGGATGGNCTTGNAGACGTTNTTGAAGAGCTAACTGGTGGAAAATCAAATGANAACTCACCATCTGAATTTTCCCCGGNACCAAATCCCGACGAGCAAAAGGCCACTCTAGATCCCGCTGACATAGAAGCACTCTTTGAGGAGTAGTCCTCGGGCCACCCGTGGTAAACCTCTTCAGACTTCTAGGACTTCCCAACCCTAACACAACTCCGAAGGCTAAACCAGGGTTGGAACTTGGCGCAACCGAGCCCGGACCGAGGGTTGGCAATAGGTTCCACGATCTCGGCGAGGCTAGGTGGTCAGAAAGGACAGAGAGGGTCACTGAAAGGCCTTCTAGGAGGGTGATATACATGGAACCCGACGGACTTCACCGGCTTCAACTAGATGGGATAGAGGGGAATCTATCCGTCGGTGATATGGTAATTATCGATCTAAACTCTCTGAATCACATGCCAAGCCAGCAATCTGTATGCTCGAGGAGGGCCCAGGAACTTGGTGACAGAACAAACCTCCCAGTCTTCGCTCTGAACGAGGACGACTCACTTCTGATGATTGCTGGAGCAAAGATGCGTGTCGACACTCACAAGCACAGGCTCGGCTCACCTGCTTTGGATAGGGCAATAGACAACTAGTCGGAGAGCCGGTCACTCTTCCTCCAGCCAAGCATCAAGGTCCCCCCTGGAGACCTCCATTACCGCATGCTCTGTGAAATCCCGATATGCAGCCCATTTCGATATCTCTTCTTCTTCCCCCCTCTCGGTCTTCCTTTCAATGGAGTCATTAGCGTAACTTACGCACCTCCTAAGGAATGAAACCACCAGGTTCCTCTTCTCTTCTAGGTTCATGTCATCCTACCTTCAGATCCTCAATGAGGGATTCCACATGGCCCTTGGCCCTGACTCCGTATCCCACCCATGCGATAGTCCCGTCTGTGTCGATTGCAAATGTTGACCTCAGAGTTCCCATGTACGTTTTACCATACATGCTCTTCTCCCTCCAAGTGCCATACTTCTCGTGAAGAGTGGCCTCCTCGTCAACAACTAGGTCAAATGGCAAATCGTGCTTGTCAATGAACTTCTGATGTGACTTTGCGCCGTCGGTCGACACTCCGATGACCCTCCAACCACTCCCCTCGAACCTACCGAAACTGTCCCTGAAGTCACATGCCTGCGTGGTGCATCCAGGGGTGTTGTCTCTTGGGTAGAAGTACAGAATGGCCTTCCCGCCGTCGGCAAGAATCTCCGATAGGGAGATCTTCGAACCATCTGTAATCTCTACCTCGAAGTCGGGCGCTTTGTCTCCAACTGTCAACTCTGCTGTTGTCATGTATTCGCGTGTCGAACCATACTCATGAAGCCTACCATCACTCGATATACGATTTCAGAGTGACCGAAGCAGGCATCGATGGAGGCTCACTGAAACCGAAGCATGCATCTATCTCGAACTCCTTCTTTTCTCCCAGCCCCCTCCCTTCGAAACTAGCTTCTGCCTTCAAGATACGAGAAAGTGACCTCACTGAGTACCATTCTCTCCTCCCATTCTTTGTTACTCCATGAGTCTTCGTTCCGAAGAGAATCCTCCCGAAAAGGGCCTCGAAACTCGCGATGAACCAGAGTGGCCTCCAGAATGGTATTGGGAACGGTGCCCCCCATTCAATTCTGACAGACAGTCCCCCCCCTTCGATAGAGACCTCCCTCTTGCCCCTCTCAACTGAAATCTCGGCCACTTCCACATCTTCAAAGCTGTACAGTTCAGATACGTAATCGGCATGCATATCAGATGGCGATAACAGTACTCTGCTCCCATCTGGCTTCGCCCACATCACATTGGTGAAACTCCCTAGTGGGGACTTCCTCCAATCTCCGATTACGATCCTGTCACCGGTCGAGAAACCAGTAGATGTTATTCTTCCAGTAAAGACATCCATTCAATCACCCATCTCCTCTCTAATCCTCTTCTTGGTGGCAGCCCAAGAGCAAATCGGACACGCCCCCAGTTCGTGCCTCAGTGCTGGACAGTGCTCTCTTCCGAAGTAGATTATCTGCAGATGCCTCCGATTCCAAGTATCCTCTGGGAAGACTGCCTTCAGGTCCCTCTCCGTCTTGACCACGTTCCTCCCGTCAGAAAGGCCCCATCTGGCCGCCAATCTGTGAATGTGGGTGTCGACTGGGAATGCAGGAACCCCGAATGCCTGGCTCATGACAACGCTTGCCGTCTTGTGACCCACTCCAGCCAACGACTCAAGGAAGACCCAGTCGGGCCGCACCTCGCCCCCGTCTTTCAGAATCTGCTCCGCCATCCTTCGGAGATTCTTCGCCTTTGTAGGGGCCAATCCTATTTCACGAATGATTTTGTGAATCTCATCTACTTCTAGCAATGCCATTTCCTCAGGACTTCCAGCCGCCTCGAATAATCCGGGAGTGACCTCGTTCACCTTCTTGTCAGTCGTCTGGGCAGACAGCATCACAGCAACAAGCAGGGTGTATGGATCGGCATGGTCCAGTGGAATCGGCGTCTCCGGGTACATCTCATCGAGTATGCCGCCGATAATGCCGGCCTTCTCAGCACGGCGCAAACTCAGACCTCCAGTTCCGGGCTCCCTTCATCCCTCCAACCAATAATCGCCCCAGCAGCCACGCATCCGAAAAACGGGACATAGCAGGACAACCACAGGTTCGTGCTCCACTCCTCCGGACTCCCACTCAGGATCCATCC
>NYST01000066.1 GCA_002683155.1 Methanobacteriota archaeon
TCTGGGGCAAAATCGAGAGATGCTCATTCGTTTTCGACCCCCCTTATGGGAGGAATGCATGGACCTCCGAGGACGGCCTGGATGTTTTCCTTGGTGCGATGTCCTCTGCTAGGAAGATGTGCTTGGATGGGACGGTCTGCACGATGCTACCATCCAACCCCGATGCACTCGATGGACCAATCTCTGACAAACTTCAGGTTATGGGGCTAGATTGGGGGGAGATGAAGGAAAAGATCGCCGAATGTGGATGGCACGTGCATTCGGCGATTCCGGTAAGGGTACACAAGAGCCTATCGAGGCTCGTGGTGCTCTGTCATCCGTCGGATTGAATATGGGTTGGCCGGGCTGGGAACAATCGTGGACCGTTAGGGTAGTCTGGATATCCTTCCGGCCTTCGGAGCCGGAGACGTGGGTTCGAATCCTGCACGGTCCGCCACTAATTACGGTCCTGACGATGAGTTTGTGCAACTGCTAATTTACGTGAACCAACGGGTTTATTTCTTTTATTGAAGGCGGCCAAATGTGAAGATTGGCAGCCATTCTTCGTAGGTGAAAGTATGAACAAATTATTGCAAATGAAAGATCTAGAACGGCATTACGATACACCTGCTGGAGTTGTTCGAGCGCTTGATGGCATCTCTTTCGAAGTTTCAGAGGGAGAACGAATCATCCTCCTAGGGCCATCGGGCTCTGGAAAAACGACGCTCTTGAATTGTCTTTCAGCACTGGACAGCCCTACTGGGGGGTACTACAGGTTCCTTGACGCCGAAGTGCCACGCAACAATTCCGAGGAAATGACATCGTTCAGAAGAGAAAACATTGGCTATGTGTTCCAATTCTTCAATTTACTTCAGGATCTCACAGTACTCGAAAATATACTTCTCATTCAGGAATTAGCTGGAAAAAAGGACCCCTCTCGGGCGAAGGAGCTGCTGAATCTCGTCGGCCTTGAAGACGAAGTCCACCGATTCCCAGGTGAAATCAGCGGAGGTCAGCAACAACGCGTAGCAATTGCCCGAAGTATAGCCAAGCGTCCTACACTGTTGCTTGGTGATGAACTGACTGGTAATCTTGACACAGAGACTTCCAACAAAGTCATGGAGGCATTGGTCAGCGCGTGCAAACAAGAAAACATCACCTCGATGTTCGTAACCCATGACGAGGGATTGGTCAAGTATGCCACTCGAGTGATACGAATCGACAGCGGGCGAATTGTCTCTGATCAATCTACAAATGCCAACCCTTCAGAATGAGCTTTTACCATGTCAACACTACTCAACAAACGTCTAACTCGAAGTTTATTGAGGACCAAACTGCGACTTTCGGCTGTTGTCCTAATGGTGACTGTAGGCGTTTTTGCCGGCATTACATTTGGTGGTTATGCCCACAATCTTGGAGGCATGTACGATTCCATGCAAGCCGATGATGAGGGTGGCGCCAATCTTGCCGATCTTTGGATCGACAACCGCAGTGCAACCTGGACGCCGAATGAGGTGAGGGACTTCTGTATCGCTCTTGAAAAAGAGTGGAGCAGCTCATCCGTCGCACCCGCTCTTGACTCATGCGAAGGCAGAACCGTCACACAAGGAGCAATGTTCTACAGCAACGATGCCGGTGAAAACATCATCAATTCACTATGGCACGGAATTCCTGCAGATGCCAATGCCGATCGCATTTGGATGCCGGTAGGCCACTCAGAAGGCAGGACAGCGATCGCTTCTGATGAAATTGTAATCGATGCCCACGTTATCGATGCCCTCGAACTAAGTCTAGGAGACACTGTTAGCATTGGAGCAGGAAACGAGACTGCAAATTTCACCCTCGTAGGCACTGGTTATCATCCGCTTCATGTTTTGATGGCCCCCGAGGGCACTCTTTTCCCCCCCGAGCCCGGTCAGTATGTTGTCGGTTACCTTTCCGATGAAGGAATGGCCCGACTCACGGGTTCACCCGTAGGTAGCAGTAACACGATAATCCTGGATGTTGAAGGAACTCCTTCGTATGACTTTCCGGATACTAAAGAGTATGAGGGAGCAGAAATCGATGAAGTCAAGGGGCTGGTAGATTCTGCTCTAAAATACTCTGAATTGGACGCACGTGTTCGTGACCGAGGTCAAAACGAACCGGTCGAAGTAATGCGGCAGGATCTGAAAGGGACAGAGAAAACGACGGTTCCCTTCACCGCGATGATCGCTTCGATTGCAGCCATTACAATTGTGCTGAGCCTCCAGCGACTGGTCCAAAGTCAAGCCAAGGAAATCGCAGTATTGCGGACTCTGGGAATCGATCGCTCCTCACTCATGACCGGCTATCTGATGGCTCCCCTTGCCATTGGAGGGATTGGGTGCGGTCTTGGGGCCTTGATTGGGCCCTTTGGAATGAATGGGATGCTAGACTTCTACCAAGAACTAGTCGGAGTCCCGATCATTGAACGCACCATCCCTGCTTCCCTACTCTTAACGGTAATTGGATCTACCATGTTCATCGTGTTTCTTTCGGGAGCTTTCCCTGCATGGAAATCCAGCCGACTCGACCCATTGGCGGTGCTGAGTGGCCAGAGTGAAACGAGAGTGGGCTCAAATTTACTGCGCAAACTGACATCCTGGATGCCAACAACCCTTGGGCTTTCGATTCGTTCGAGCGTTCGAAAGCCTGTCCGTTTGACGATGACATTTGTTGCCGTTGGAATATCCCTGATGCTATTTGGCTCAATCCAAATGATGTCGGCAGGCCTCCAAGAAACAATGGTAGGTGGTCTCGAAGATGACCAGAATTGGGATACGCAGGTCTACATTTCACCGGATGCCGAGGCTCCAGTCATTGGCTGGGCAGAGAACAACTCAGCCACCTACGAAATGATCATTGAAATGCCGCTCGGCTCGACTTCAGATGCCGATGGGATCGACAGAGTATTCACGCTAGTAGGCCTTGACTCCTTCCAGAGCGGAATGCGCTCAGTCGTAGTTCTCGATGGCGCTAATCCAGTAGCAAATTCAGCGGCAACTCAAGTAATGATGGATGAAGGAAGTATGAGATTCCTCGGCTGGAAGTCCGGGGACCAACGCACTGTTACCCTCAACGGAGCAGAACATGAAGTAGAAATCGTAGGAACTTCAGCAGCAGAATTGGCGCGTACCATGTATTTCCTACGGGAAGACCTGAGCCAGATTCTTGGCGTCAATGCAACCTCGATTTACTTGCAACTCCCCGATGGCGCAGAAGTCGACTCTTCATTGGGCGAAGCCTCAACAGGCGTCGTTCAGAGACAAGCAATGCTAGATGGGATCAACAGTTTGCTCGATCAGCAAACACAAGTCTTCCAGACCATGATGTATCTCGGGCTCCTATTCACCATCGTCATCATGTTCAATACGATGATTATGAACGTGGCCGAACGCGACTTTGAACTGGCTACGCTACGTGTTCTAGGAGCATCTACTCGAAGCCTTGGCACGATGCTTCTTTTCGAGAGCCTCCTCATTGGAATCATCGGCGGTATCATCGGCGTTCTTTTTGCCTTCGGAGGGGCGAGCGCACTTGCAGCCTCGTTCTCTTCGTGGCAGTTCTTCATTCCAGTAACAATTGTTCCAAGTGTGGCCTGGCAGTTGATGTCGGGTGTGGTCCTAATCTCAGTTGCTATGACTCCATTAGGAGTCTGGCGCCTACGAAGGATGGACTTGGTTGAAAAAATCAAAGATTTGTCGAATTAATTTTCCACAGTGAGCGAATGGCGGCTATGCCTTCACATTCCATCTGTGAGATGGTAAAGAATCAATTCAGGTTTCTTAGAGACAGCTCGATTGTGACCGAATCCGGGATTGGGATCCTGAGAACCTTCCTCAGGGACTTCTCGTCCTTCGCTGTATTGGTCACTAGTTCTAGCAGACGCTTGTGCACCCTCATCTCCCAGTGATCCCAAGTCTCCGCCCCCTCTCCATCGGGGCTCTTTCTGCAAGGTACCACTAACCTGCGAGTTGGCAGGGGTATAGGGCCACGGAGCTTTACACCCGTCTCATCCGAGATCGCCTTAATCTGATGACAGACTAGGTCAACGTCCTCGTGGTTGTCGCCGGTCAGCTTGATAGTAGTGACAACCGGCATTCACTTCACCAGTGTCGATTACTTCTTCTCGATCTTCATGCAGACGCCAGCGGCAACGGTCTTGCCCATGTCTCTGATTGCGAAGCGAGACAACTCTGGGAACGTATCCATCTGTTCGATTGCCATTGGCTTGGTGGGCGCGAACCTAACTAGCGCAGCATCCCCGGTCTTCAGGAATGCAGGGTTCGCCTCCTTGGTCTTCGAATTCTCAAGAAGCTCCACGAATCTGACAGCGACCTGTGCGGTGTGAGCGTGGAACACTGGTGTGTAACCGACGCCTATCGCCTTCGGGATGTCCATGAGCTGGACCTGACCCACGAAAGTCTCGTCGTGCCTTACGTATGCTGGCTCGTTGTCCTGATATCCAGCGACGTCTCCTCTGCGGATGTCGTTAGCAGCCAGTCCACGCACGTTGAACCCGACGTTGTCGCCTGGCTCTGCCTTCGCATGGCTAGTGTGGTGCATCTCGATGTCCTTCACTTCAGCAGCCTTCTGGCTTGGGTTGAATATGACCGTCTTCCCCCTCTCGAGGATACCGGTCTCTACCTTGCCGACTGGCACGGTACCAATTCCGCTGATCTTGTAGACATCCTGTATTGGTAGCCTCAGAGGCCTGTCTGTTGGCTTAGGTGGCATCTCGACTGCGTCGATAGCCTCGAACAGTGTCGGCCCGTTGTACCAAGGTGTGTTATCGCTCTTGTTGAAAACGTTGTCACCTGCTAGGGCGCTGCATGGGACGAAGGGGATGTTGGCAGGGTTGAAACCAGCCATCTTCAGTAGGTTGGAAACTTCCTCTACTGCGCTGTTGTACTTGTCCTGGTTCCAGTCAACACCGCTGATGTCCATCTTGTTGATGTTGACAATCAGCTCCTTTACTCCCAGAACCTTTGCTAGGAATGCGTGCTCCTTGGTCTGTGCGTTCACGCCGTCATTGGCCGCTACGTTCAGGACCGCTGCGTCTGCTTGGCTCGTCCCTGTGATCATGTTCTTCACGAAGTCACGGTGACCAGGTGCATCGATGACTGTGAAGTAGTACTTCGGTGTGAAGAATTCCTTGTGAGCGACATCGATGGTAATACCTCGCTCCCTCTCCTCCTTCAGTCCGTCCATCACGTAGGCGAAACCGAAACCAGCCTTGCCTCTCTCTGATGCATCCTTCTCCAAACCATCAATCACGTGTTGTTCTATGTGGCCGCTGTCTAGTAACAGTCTTCCTACGGTCGTCGACTTTCCGTGGTCAACGTGACCTACGAAAACGATATTCAGATGCGGCTTGCTCTTATCTTCCCATTGTGAACCCATTGTTTACACCTCTAAGGTAGGCCCGCCGACCGGAGATGTGTATATGAACCGTTCCCTACTGTTTTCGGTATGCTAGTCGCAGATTGCCTCCAAACGTATGTTTCCGAAGCAAAGAGGGTTATCGATATTGGAGCTCGATGACTAACTCATTTACGTCTGTGTTGTGATTTTCTGCATTTTGTATATCGAGAGTCCACTCTCCTGGTAAGAAGCCCCTTACGGTTGAGCCCCCGATTACCATCCAAACACAATACTCGTCCCCCTCACAGTCTCCTGCATCTCTGTTGTCATTTTCTATTCCAGTAGTGTTTGCAACGTGTTCCTCAGTGCTGTTGTAAATGAAAAGATCGAGTTTGTTGTCGAGGTTTGGTCTAAGGGGCTCCTCATCCTCCTTTGGGTAGGATAGTTTTGCTCGCACATATCTGATTCTGTCCTTTGTGTCTTGGTCATAGGTTACTGGGTAATCCCAGGTAATTGTGATTGGCTGACCACCCTGCGCATCGCCCGCCTCTCCACAATTATTGCACCTTTCGATCTCGAAGTTTTCCCAAACCCCCCTATAGTTGACGTAAACCATCGAGTCTGTGCTATCCTCGAATCCATTATTGTCGACGACCGTCAGCCTCACCTCCCACGCACCCGTAGGTCTAGAGTCCCAGGAATATGTCTCCCCTGTAGCATCAACATCGTTGTCAGCGACACCATCGTTATCTGAGTCGGTATTCGTATCCAAGTCCCACTTCCACTCTATGAGATATTCCTCGGAGTAGCAGGCGGAGTCTTCGGGGTCACAACCCGCCCAAGATTCAGATCCGTCTAGGGTTATTGTTGTCGATACCTCGATTTCCCGATCATTGATGTCTCTATCATCCTCGCAAACCCACACAATCACCATATCGCCGTTGGCTGATGACTCCTCTCCATCGCAATCATCGTCCTTGCTTGATTTTATATTCGCCTTCGGCTCTCTAGCCGAAGAGTCCACTACGGTGATTGTCATGCTAGCCGTTGCCTCGTGCGTCCCGTCTCCCACGGCTAACTCTGCCATGTATTCGCCGGGCTGGACGTATGTGTGGCTTGTTGTCAAACCCGCTCCAGTATTCCCATCACCGAAGTCCCACTCGAATGTCAGCGAGTCCCCGTCCGGATCTGATGATCCTGCTGCACTAAATGTGACTGGGCTATCTGCCTTTACAGTCCCACTGGGATCAATTGACATTGTCGCAGTGGGGGGGCTATTGCTCCCAAGAACGTCGGTGCAACCCGATAGCATTGGGGCCAGGAATACTATCGCCATCAGGCACGCCAGGTCTCGTCTCCTTGTCATTCTGGTACTCGGGCGGCAGTTAGGTGAAATCAATCCTACGCCTCTTTGCATGTTTAAAATTACTAAAACCACTTGTCGAGAGAATCCTGCCTAGTTCCTTTCAACAGGTTCTTTTCGTCCCATCCAAATGCATCTGTTACTCTCCCTAGGGACTTAGCCAGCCTTCCGGCATAGTACTCCCTATCATAATCCGGGGGATCTCCACCTATCTCGTCAACTAACCATGCTCTGACGCCGAGCTTCTTGTCACCCTCGTCTGGCTCGGTGACGATATATCCGACCTTCATTCCAGGAGTGAACTGAAGTCCCGCGTCTATCCTCTGCTTGGCTGCTCGAACATAGGGCAAACCATCCGGGTTTGCATACACGCTGTCGAAGTCCCATTCGTTCTTCTTTGAGTCCCATCTCCCCTTGCAGGACCTACTAATGACCAGTTGTGAAGGATCAACATCCCCCTCTCTTACCCTGTCAATCACTGACTTCGTCATATCAACAGCCCCTATTGTGTTGCCATCAAGAATCATCTCGAACATCTGAGTCATTGTTTCTGAGAGAATCTGGAAGGAATCCGTCCTCCTAACCTCGTATCCTCTGATGAGCATCTCCTCCCTAGGCCATACTACCCTTCCTACGTAGCGCTTCTTAGCCCCGTGGCTGAAGAATGACGATAGGGCAGTCTCGAATTCTAACTCGGCTCCCTCCTTGGTGAACCTCTCTGCGAGTGACTCCCCAAACTCCATGGCTGCGCTCATAGCCCCTTCCCATTTCTCCAGATTCTCAGAATCTGTGGGCCTATTCTTGGGGGAGTCCTCGTCCACAGGGGCGCGTACGAAAATCGAGTCGGTATCCGAGTAGACCACGCTGTGCCCCTCGTCCTCAACCTTGGCAATGATCGATTTGATGTTGTGGCGCGCCCATTCGGTTATGCTCGCCCCAAGGCTTGGGTGCGTGAAGCGGTAGAAATTCGAAGCGAACACACCGTAGAACGAGTTCATGAGTATCTTTACGGCATACTGCAACTGGTCCTGCAGGAAGGCCTCCTCCTCGTCCCCCTCCTCATTTGCCTTCTTGAGAGCGGCCTTGTGGCTGTCCCTGCTCTGCATCAGGCCATCTAGGAGCTGAGGAACCAAACCCAGACGCTCTTTCTTGGAGATGTATCGGGTGCTAGTGGTGGGGGAAACGCTGTGAGAATCGTCCTCGATATCGTCCTTGACCAGGGTCGTTGAGCAGATGTTGTTCGAGATCATTATCGAGGGGTACATCGACTTGAAGTCGAGCACGACCACCCATGGTTCGACTCCGGGATCCACCTCATGGACGTATCCACCGGCTATCTTGCCCTGCTTCCTTGGTCCCTGGTTGGTATTGGGTACGGCAACCCCCTCTCTGTCTGCCAGACGTATCACGAGTGAGTCTATCCATCGACTGGTCGTGCTGGTCGCTGCTATGTCCACCGTGGTCAGTGATACGGATGCTAAAGCCTCCTTCCTAGCTATCGACTTCAGATTGTCCAATATGTCCAGAGGCAGGACGGTGTCCCTGACGCAGTACTCCAGGACCTCGTCCGGCCTCGCAGCCCATTCCTCGTCCATCTTGCTCGCATCGATGTCCATCTTGTGCATCTCGTCGTCATCGGGCCACAGAAGCTTGGAGACGTACTTTAGGGACTCTCTCTGGGGCCTCAGGGTCTGCCTTGCTTGCCACCAGGCATCGAGGGGGATCCTCCCCTTGATTGTCCAGACCCTGTTCTGCTCCCTATTGGGGAAAATCCTGCCAGGCCTCCTCCATCCCTTCTTTATCTCGCTATCAGACATAGGAACTCTCCCCCATCCCAGAAGGGGCGCGCGATCGACTTCGGAGTTTGGCGAGATATCCTCCGACCTCTCTTCCATCCTAGGCAAGTCGAAGTTGTCGATGTTGTAACCAGTGATGAAGTCCGGGTCCTCTGTTCTGACCACTTCTGTCAGCTTCTCGAGTATCTCTGTCTCTGCTCCAGTAATCGGGTACTCTGTCCTCTGCCCCCCCCTATCTACTATGGCCGCCGCACAGAGTATCGTGTTGTCAGCTATGCTGGTCTCTAGATCGAACGACATGGTGACGAATGGAGCGGGAAACGGGTCCGCCCTCTGAAGCCCCGTGATGTCGCAGGATACCACCATGTCGAGGGGGTAGAGGCCAGAGCCTCCGACAGCCACAATCCTACTCTGTGCAAGTGCTCTGTCTGTTGTCTCGGGGGTCTTCGCCTCTTCCGGTGCCCGTTCTCCAGCCCAGAGGACCTCTCCGCTCATTCGAATGTGGGGGCCAAGATCAAGATCAAGCAAAAGCCTCTGCACGAATAGTATGTCTGCGCTGGTGACGGTCCACCCAAGGCCCGAGAGGGCCTTCCTAACGCTACGAACCTTGGTAGTGTCCCTGACGAATACCCTGTAGTGTGGCCGCACCTTGCCATCCCTAGTGGAGAGCTTCATCCCACTCGGCTCGGGATCACTGCGAACATCCTTGGTCTCGGACACCTTTTCCAAGGACAAATTAGGAGTTGGCAGAGCCTCATCTGTGGAGGGGTCGGATATCTCGACATAGGGCTTGAGGCCGTTCACAAGTAGCAGGGTCGAGTGGCCTGCTCTGGATCTGCACCAGAGCTCTATCACAGTCTTCGGCTCGCCTTCGTCTTGCCATGCTCGATTGTCTCCAGAGACTATGCAGACATCCTCATCCCATTGCATTAGTTCACCCATCCACCTGCCAAGGCTGCTGCTCTACCTCACGTCATCGTGAGGGGCCATAACCATGCCGGGGGGGTCTCCAGCGGAACCGTTGAAAGCCGAGGCGTTCCCCTCCGCAACAATTGGGGTGCGAGGAATGAGTGAGGACGCTGAGCCAGAGATAGACTGGGACTCACTCACTTTCAGCTTCACGCAAACCGATCGCATGTACATAGCGACATGCAAGCAAGGGGAAGAATGGGATAAAGGGGCTATGCAGGACTTCCAAAACCTGAGCCTATCCCCCGCCGCTGGCGTGATCAACTATGGCCAGGGCCTGTTTGAGGGGATGAAGGCACAGTATGCTGAGGATGGCAGCGTGGTTCTTTTCCGGCCCAGCGACAACGCGCAGAGATCGCGAGAGGGCGCTCGAAGGCTTGGAATGCCCCCGGTCCCAGAGGACATGTTCCTCGATGCTGTGGAGAGGACCGTGAGGGAGAACATCAGATGGGTTCCCCCGATGGGCAAGGGGGCCCTGTATGTCAGACCCCTCCTCTTCGGCAGCGGAGCGATTCTAGGTGTCGCTCCTGCCCCCGAGTTCACATTCCTTGTCTACGTCTCCCCGGTGGGGCCTTATTTCAAGGGAGGAATTACTCCTACATCTCTAAGAGTATCAGAAGAGTTTCACAGGGCTGCCCCAGGAGGTTCGGGGGGAGTCAAGGCGATTGGAAACTACGCACCGGGAATGGTACCCTCTAAGATGGCCAAGAAGGAGGGCTACTCAGAGATAATCTACCTGGATGCAGTCAATCATAGGTACATCGAGGAGGTCGGCGCTGCCAATTTCTTCTGCGTAAAGGACGGGGTCATATCCACGCCTGAGCTGACCGGGACAATTCTCCCGGGCGTAACGAGGGCATCCGTGATGGAACTCGCAGAGTCCAAGGGATACGAGGTTAGGGAGGAGAAGATCGATGTCGAATACGCGCTTGAGGCGGACGAATGCTTCTGCGTCGGAACAGCAGCTGTTATTTCCGCAATCGGAACCATAGAGCACGGAGATCGAGTGGTAGAGTACTGCGGAGGGAATGTCGGCCCGATAGCCATGGAGATGTACGACGCCTTGACGGCCATCCAGCAAAGGCGCGCACCAGACGAGTTCGGATGGACCGTCACAGTGGCATAGGCCACTTGGTCCTAATTCTTCAGGACCATTCCTCTAGAGTTTGGTAGAGAAGGGACGAAGCCCCACTTCTCGTAGAATCCATCAATGTCCGCCATGAGATTGATGTATGCATTTGGGGGGGCTTCTCTGAGTAAATAGTCCATCAGCGCATTCATGATCATCGTGCCTCCTCCCTTTCTCTGGAACTCCTCAATTACCAGCATGTCGCAGATTACGAAAATCGTCCCCCCATCCCCTATCACTCTGCCCATTCCAACGATTTCACTCGAACTCTCGAGACGCAGTAGAACAGAGAAAAGCTCCTGTCCCAGACCTTTCTTAGCGCCTTCAGGTGAACGTGGACGCATGCCTGCTCTGACTCTTAGACTGAGGAACTCCCCAACGTCTGGAGTTCCTTCCTCCAACTTGAACAAGGCCTCACTTCCGACCGAATTTCTTCTTCCTTTGTCCGCTCTTTCGATGCTTGAACGACTTTCGCTGAGCACGTCTCCTTCGATCGCCCTTGGCAGGTCCTCTTGTTACATCCTTGCCCTGCTCCTTAGCATCCTCGGATCTCTTCCTGAGTGCAGTTCCTATTGCCTTCATCACTCCTTCTTTGCTGCTGGCGCCAGTTACTTCGAAGACGTGCTTGGGAGGCATAATTAGTCTGCCTTCCTTTGCAAATGGCCTAGAGGGGTGACTAGCCTCGGGCTCCTGCCTCATCTTTCTAATTCCGGCACTGCGGGCGGCCCATACCACCGACTCCAATGTCGGCTTTGGGATGCTTGCCTCCTTCGGGACCCTTCGGCCGTCTGAACGACTAATCCTAGAGTCGAAGTATCCGGTCCACAGGGTCATCTCCTCCTTTGCCGCCATGCTATCGCCCTATCCCTGAGTGCTGTGTGACTTGAGGGCTTCGTGCCTCATTCTTCCACGAGTACGCCGCTGACTACGCCGTGCATACCAGGTCTGCTTGTCACCCTGACTAGGCCTTTGTCCGTTTCCAGAACTGCCCCCTTAGTCACGATGTTCCTCCTCACGTAGTTTGGATCCGCATCATTTCCGACTACGTTCTTGACGGTGGCTCTCACTGTCTTTCCGTCCTTGGAATTGACGTTGACATGGTTGACTGACAGGATCCTAACCGTCTGTGAGCCCGCCCTTTTGCGGTAGTTCTTGCGAGCATCGACCTCTCCCACGTAAGCGAGTTGTTCCTCGCTCGCGACTTCGGTCCTGCGCTTGCCTCTGTAGCGGTTCGGGCGCTTCAGACGTCCGCCCGTGGGCTTCCTGCGGGAAATGCCGTGCCACTTCGCCATGCGTCCCGCCGACCTGCCTGCCTTATTTCAAACGATTGGAGGTCTAGATTTCTACTTCCAATGCTCACCTAGGTCTGTAGCAGCAGACTCAATTGCTTCTGTGAGCTCTTCGTAGTTCATAGCTACGGGGAATTGTGGAAACTCGTCGATCACATTATCTGGGGGTCTGAATAGAATCCCCGCACTCGCAGTTGAGAGCATGGTCGTGTCATTGTAGGAATCACCAGCGGCGATGACGTGGTAGTTCATTCCCATTAGAGACTCAACCGTCTTGCGTTTGTGGTCATCATACCTGATATTCCAGCCCTCTATCCTTCCACTATCGCCGATAACCAAAGTGTGACACAATAGGGTCGGGTAACCCAATTTCGCCATCATTGGCTTTGCAAACTGGGAGAATGTGTCCGAGAGGATAAGAGTGGGCCACCTCGACTCCAGTGATTGGAGAAAACCCAACGCCCCTTCCATAGGCTCCATGGAATCGATAGTAGACGTGATGTCCGCTATCTTGATGTCATGCTGATCGAGTATTTCCAGCCTATATCTCATCAGGCGATCGTAGTCAGGCTCTTCCCTTGTTGTCCTTCTGAGTGCCTCTATTCCCGTTCTCTCAGCGACATTGATCCAAATCTCGGGTATCAGTACGCCCTCAAGGTCGAGGCACACAGCAAGCATCGGACAGCGCTGAGGGCTCCGCGCTTCAAGTGTGCGCTTTCGGCATGTTCTTCCGCCTCCCTGCATGTGGGTAATCATGGTGGACAAGAGGCTCAGGAGGAGGACCCCGGTGAGGATCAAGCAGATCAGGGGTGTTGCGGATGAGTTGACTTCGTGGATAGGTCATGAGGTGAACCTCGATGGTTTTCTCGAGCAGGCTCACTATCAGGAAACCGACCTTATTCTAGTGGATAGGGTTCCTCTCGCGATGAGGATAGAGATTGGCGGAGAAATGAGATGGTACCCAACGTTGAAGGGAATTTCCGAGTGGAGTGTTGAGAGCTCATGGGTGGCTGTTGACGGAGGCGCGATACCATTTCTGGAAAACGGGGCCGATTGCATGGGCGCGGGAATACACATTGCCGACCCCTCGCTTCAGAAAGGGGACTTCGTCTGGATTAGGAGCCAGGAGACCGGAGAGCCAATCGCGTCAGGGACAGCATTGCACGACGGCGGGGAGATGATGTCCATGACAAAGGGGAAGGCTATTTCCACGATTCACTGGATAGGTGATGACCTTTGGAATCTTGAGACATAGTGCCTCACATTGATGAGTGATGGTATACCACGACCAATCGTGCGACAGGTCTTATTGGCACTACTTCTACTTGTTTCGTTGGCACCTTCGGCTAATGCATCCCAAGGGGGGGTCAACGAGGAGCCATCGCTAGAGGGAACCGGCGTGGAGACTGTTTTGCACCCCATTGCGGCATCCGCAGGCGAGTTTTTCGAAGTTAGCGTATCGCTCAATGATGAATCAGAAGGGAACGTTTCTATGGTCAATTGGGTGACTCAGATTTGCATAAACTCGGGCATCTGTTATCCGCCAGAGAAACATTCTATGGAATGGGGCGGGGACTCCTGGGGTGGTACAATTGTGCCAGGGGAAACGGTCACCTACGTTAACTGGAACATCGAGATACAATGGGAGGACGGCAATTCCACGAGCATCCCGGAGAACGGATTCGGGTGGAAGGTCTGGTCAGACTGCTGGTATGACAATGGGACCTGGGGCGGTGATTCGATCGATTGTCAGGAAGCGGGCTCTTCTTCAATACCAGGCTTCGTAACTCCTTTGGCTATTGTCTCCATATCCATGGCGGCATTGATGGTTTGGCGTGAGTGATAAGGACATGGGGGAAGACAAGGAGCCAGGCTTCGTTGACTTGGAGTTCTTCGAGATCGACAGCGAAACCATGCTTTCCAAAGCTCGTTCGTTCTATGAGCAGATGGATCGTCGGAGGACCACTAGGCACTTTTCCAATCGGGAGGTCCCCCGTGAATTGATTGAACTCGCAATCAGGACAGCAAGCACCGCTCCTTCGGGAGCCCATCTCCAGCCCTGGACATTCGTGGCAATCTCGAACAAGGAGCTGAAGGCGGTGATCAGGGAGGAGGCGGAGAAGGAAGAGGCCAGGTTCTATGAGGAAAGGATACCCGAGGAGTGGGAGGAAGTACTGGCACCACTTGGTACTGATAAGGTGAAGGAACACATCACTGAAGCCCCTTGGGTAATTGTTCTGTTCAGGCACTCGAAGAGGGAGAGGGGAGACGGACTCGCACCTACTTACTACTCACAGGAGTCTTGCGGGATTGCAGCCGGACTTCTCATATCAGCGATTCACAACATGGGCCTGGCGACTCTCACCCACACCCCATCTCCGATGGGTTTCCTCCGCGAAATACTCCAGAGGCCAAAGCACGAGCACGCAATGCTCCTTCTCCCTGTCGGATACCCTGCTGAGGGAGCGAAAGTTCCCGACTTATCGAGAAAGGCATTGGAAGAGGTCTCGGTTTTCCGAGATTGATTAAGTATCGCAGAGATTCTCGATTAGACATGAAGAGTACCAGAAAGAACGCCTTGGCGATTCTAATAGCCCTACTGATGACTGTATCTGCCCTATCGGGTTGCACCGGGACTGATGACGACGTGGTCGATGAGACCTCAGATCTCGAGGACTGGAATGTTTTCCTGGCCCAGAGCTCGTCCGACCTCCCTTCATGTGATTCGGAAACCGAAGGAAGGCTCTACTACGTCTCATCTGAGTCGGGGTTCCAAGCATGCTCGACTGGCACATGGCAGCCGATCGACCTAACCGGCCCTTCGGGGGCCGACGGAGAGGCAGGCCCAGCAGGCCCGGCTGGGGCCGACGGAGAGGCAGGCCCAGCAGGCCCGGCTGGNGCNGACGGAGAGGCAGGCCCAGCAGGATCACCTGGNGAAGATGGGACGTCGTTCTCAGTCATCGGAACCGTGGATCAAACTTCGGATCTTGGNGAGATATACATCGGCGATCCCGGGGACGCTTTCATGGTGGAATCAACNGTACACATACACGTTTGGAGTGGATCCGAGTGGATTGATCTAGGCAACATCTCAGGCCCAGAGGGAAGATCCGGACCACAGGGGCCCCCAGGTGCAGAGGGGCCATCCGGGCCACCGGGGCCCCCAGGCGCAGATGGTGCTACGGGTCCAACGGGAGCCGATGGCGAGGATGGGGCCGATGGCGAGGATGGGGCCGATGGCTCTTTGCCCGTGATGATGGAGATGGACGTAACGGTCTCTAGCATGAAGTTCTACATCGACTCAATCATGCAAGCTGACATCACCCTCTACAGGGGTTTCACATACACATTCGACCAGTCTGCTTCCAGCAACTCAGTCCATCCACTTAGGTTGTCCACAACCAGCGATGGATCGCATGGAGGGGGAAGCCAGTATACCGATGGCGTGACGTACACAGGGAGTCAGGGTTCTAACGGCCTGCTAACATTCACAGTTCCTTTGGATGCTCCCGACACACTGTACTACTATTGCCAAAACCACGCAAACATGGGAGGGGAGATTTCGATCCAATCCCTAGGTAGCGTTTCGTGATTTCAGACTCTGTTGTGAAGATTCTTCGGAGGGTACGGCAAACACCAATGCCACTCCCGAACCAACGATGAGAAGGCCACCCACCCAATCCGCAGGGTCGAGGGTCTCCCCAAAAATTGCAAATCCGTAGAATGTCGCTACAATTACTGTGAGGTATGAGAAGGCGCTGACCCACGCAGCATTCGCCTTGTGGTATGCCATCGTTATTCCAATCTGGCCCCCACCTGCACCGACTCCCACTCCAATCAGGGAAGCGATAGTTGCGGAATCTAGTGATGGGATATCTGGGGCAGCTTGGATAATGCTTCCACAAACAGAGAAAGCCGCGAACCAGAAAACTACAGTAGCAGGAGAGTCAGTCTTCCTAAGTTCCCTGACGTACATGTATGCAAGGGCGGCGAAGAACCCCGAACCTAGTGCTAAGAGTGCATCAGGCTCTATGCTACCTATTTCGGGCGAAATAATCAGGACGATTCCAACAAATGCAGTAATGACGAGAATCGCAACTCCGGACGAGACTCTTTCTGCCAGAACCCTCCCCGAAAGCAGCGCTACGAAAAGCGGGCCTGTATACTGGAGGGTGACAGCCTGGCCTATGGGGATCCTACCAAGGGCCGTGAAGTAGAGAATCATCGCCATCAGGCCTACAGAGCATCTGAGTAACATTGTCTTCCTATCATTGATCCTCAAGCTGATTCCTCGTGTCGCTGCGAAAGCCGCAACTGCAAATGCAATCACAGCCGATCTGACCATTATTATCATCCACACATCAGCATGGTCGCTAGTCCACTTGACCAACGCATTCATGGTTCCAAAGCAAACGCTGCCGAAAATCATCCAGAGCACGGCTGCCCTCGGAGAGTCCGGCATCTCCTCCTCGGTTACGAATGAGGAAAGGTCCGGACCTTCCGTACCGGAGTAGATTTCGTCTAGACCTCTGCCTAGTCCGCTCTTCGCCATCTTAAGACAGTCCCCAACGACGTTGCAATTCGGTTGTAATTGCTTGGTAGTCCTTCCCCCCAGCACTGGAGGGGTCATGTAGGTGTATCGGGACTCCGTGACTCGGTGCCTCTGCCAATCTCACGTTCCTCCTTATTGCCGGCCTGACGACTAACTCAGGGAAGTTTTTCAAGACCTCTCCTGCCACTTGTTTGTTCAGAAGTGCCTGGGAGTGCATCGTCAGGAGGACACCATCCACGCCCAATCTATCATTCAGAAGGCTCCGAACCTCCCGAATTGTCCCGGCCAGTAGCGCCAATCCCTCCAATGCGAAGTATTCCGTCTGAACCGGAACCAGTATCCCATCGGAAGCCACCAAAGCGTTGATTGTGACAAGTCCTAGTGAGGGCGGTGTGTCGATTAGTACGAGATCGTAATGAGCGAGCAAGGGTTCGAGCGCCTCCTTCATCCTCTTCTCCCTACCGAGCTGCCTCATCATCTCCTGCTCCAATCCAATCAGGCTCTTGTCCCCGACTATGATATGCAGATTATCCACTGCTGTAGCGTGTCTGGAGTCGACTGCGGTCTCTGGACTTAGAATCAGGTCTCTAGTAGTCGTCCTCACTCTGCTCTTATCGACTCCTAGTCCAGTTGCACAGTTTCCTTGTGAATCGGAGTCAATCACAAGTACTCGCAATCCCCTCAGCGCGAGTTGGGATGCTATGTTGATGACTGTGGTCGTCTTCCCAACCCCTCCCTTCTGGTTGATTACGGTGACTACCCTTGCCCTCCCTTCTGGAGTCGGTAATGAAAGAGGGAGATCCATCGGTCCTCGTGATCTTTCCCCCCTGATCTCCTCAATAGAATCGAGAGGCTGTGCTAGGGTTTCGTCTTCCTCCTCCAAAAATTCTACGTCGATAATCAATGGAGCTTCACCTACTTCTGGCAGTTCTTCGTCGCCATTGGTGGTGTTCATCCTAGACAACGGCGCTAGGAGCCGTGTTGAACATGACGCTTGCTTGGAGGATGGAAATGCGTGTTTGCTTTAGCCGGAGGAACGGTCGATGAGATACCAGAGGACCATCTCGCCTGTCTCGGCATCCAGTGCGAGATCTAGTGACTTTTCTCTTCCGTTTTCTTCCCAATCCCTTGTTGCAGTCATGGTGACCTTGCCATCCCCAAGGTCCCCTGGTAGGAAGCTAAGGATTTCATTGTCCTCTGTTACAGAAAGCCTGTACCCGACCTCTGCTTCTGGGTTCCATGAATTTCCCGATTGAATGAATTGGGATAGGTCCGGATATCGGCCCGGGCTCAGAATCCGCTGTTCTAACAGGGACATCGTCTGGGTACTGGGTATCGAGTCTCTGTTCCATGAAATTTCGCCTCTTTCGTATGATCCAGAAGAGACGATATCGCAACCATCCGGAGAACCACGTAGAACCAGCCAGCCAGCATCATCGTCTTCATCCACCCATGACATATTCCACTCGCCTTCGCCGGTTGGTTTGGACCAAGACGCCTTCCAGATGTAACCGCCAGAGTCCAGGGCCTGCGTTGCTTGGTTATTGGGATGGCTTGACTTCAGGCATGCACCGGCCTCCTCGAGGTCGAATTGCCTGATATCAGACTCGTCCCACATTGAGTCGACCCAGTTCCTCTTAGTCGAGGTACCGGGCCTGTCTTCTCCGTCGGTAGGGCTTCCGATGTAGTCACGACCCCAGTCAATAGGGTTGCTGCCGGAGGACGAAGAGGTCCGAGAGAATGTTGTGGAAATGGCTAGTGTTCCTTCGGGGAGAATCTCATCAGAAAGGGAGCTAACTAGGAAATCGCAGTTCTTTGTCTGCAGGTCCTTGTCGAGTAGAATATCGGACGTCTGCTTTACAGGCCATGCACTTCCACTCTTTACGTAGATTGTTATCGTAGCATGGCCATAGCATCTCCCGATTTCTTCGTGCTCCAGCGAAACCGGATAGACGAGCCCATGGGTATCGTCTCTGAACTCTTTCTTGACCTCCCAGTTCCAGTCAGAGTTCCAATTAATATCCGGGTCTGATGACCTAGCCCCTTCTTTGATGACCACATCGCCAAAGAACTCGTGGAGTTCTATCGGGGTCAAGGGGAATGACAGCGTCGGGAGAAGTGCAGCCAATCCTCCGAGCCCACCTGCGTCATAGGTCACCGCTCTGAAATTTGTTGTTACGGCGTCTACGTCGCTGAAAGAGAGGGAAGTGTGGGTTCTCTTGACCTCAGTCTTCTCTACCTCTACCCAACTGGTCGAGTCGATTGTCAACTCGTTGCCCGACATCACCCATCTGATGTTCCCACAATCTGTTTCAGCATCATCCCTCCAGGTCCTTCCTTCGAAGTCAACATCAAGATCCATGCTAATTCTCTTCTCAGCAGTTAGGAAACCATCCCTCCCTAGGCTATCTGTGGTTTCTACCGCTCCCGATTCCGGGCCATCAGTTACCTCAACAGTTCCAGTTCCATCCATTTCCATCGAGACCTCCCCACAGGCAGGATCTAGGATGCCTCCAGATGAGTCCCTAACTATGCCGAGCATCTCCTCACCATTGATGCTGACGCTAGAATCTAATATCTGGAAGTCCATG
>NYST01000067.1 GCA_002683155.1 Methanobacteriota archaeon
GAGGAAGAGTATGAGGAAGAGGCAGTTGTGGATAGAATGGTGGAGGAGGCCGCAAGTGCCCTCCCTCTACCAGAACCCGTGGCCATGCCAGTTGCAAAGGCGCTCGTCGAGAACTACATCGCCTCCAAGAGGGCGCTCCCTCACAGAAAGAGAGGGGCTAACATCAAGGCCAGAGTAGGTGGTCACAGCGTACGGCTAATCACCGGTGAATACGAAGACGGGAAGCTCGGTGAGATCTTCCTACTGACTTCTAAGGAAGGCGCCGCATGGAGGGCTCTGCTGTCTCAGTTCGCGATAGCGGTGTCAATCGGATTACAGCATGGCGTCCCAATAGACGCTTTCGTGAAGTCATTCACATTCACCAAGTTCGAGCCCAGCGGAATGATAGAGGGTGGAAGTGGCAGAGTGAAGATGTCCTCGAGCATCATCGACTGGGTCTTCCGGGAGCTCGCTATCGAGTATGCTGGCAGGAACGACCTCGCACATGTGCCTCTTGAGGAGGAGGACCTAGACCCATTCTCTATCAGTAGGCCAGAGGTGACTGAACAGGGACTAGCACGGAGCCAAGGAGAGAGGCGAGAGGTTCAGATGACTCTGGAGGCAGCCGTCGGTCCTATCGTCGATGCAGATGCAAAGGCCAGGCAGGCTGCCAAGGAGAGAGGCTTCACGGGAGACATCTGTGATGATTGCGGTGGTAGCCAGATGGTCAGGAACGGTACTTGCCTGAAGTGCAACGAATGCGGCTCCACTACTGGCTGTTCTTGAATTGGGATCCTCAAATCTCAAGTTCGATGTTGAGGTTCTGAATGAGTTCCTTGTATCTGTTCCTGATTGTTACCTCAGTCACACCAGCCACCTCGGCTACTTCACGCTGAGTCCTCCTCTTCCCGCAGAGTACACTTGCGATGTAGATGATGGATGCAGCGATTCCTGTCGGCCCCCTGCCGCTCGTAAGTTCCTTCTCCTGTGCAGCGGCAATCAACTCGTACGCCTTGGCTTGCACCTCTGCGTCCAAATCAAGTCCGGAGCAGAACCTTGGAATGTAATCCTCGGGCTTGGTCGGTGGGATCTTCATTCTTAGCTCCCTGACCATGAATCGATATGTTCGGCCTATCTCCTTCCTTCCTGTCCTGCTAGCCTCACCAATCTCGTCCAGGGTACGTGGATTCTCACAAATCCTGCACGCTGCGTATAGGCTTGCAGCTGCTACTCCTTCGATGGATCTGCCGCGAATTAACCTCGCATCGACTGCTTTTCCATAGGTGACAGCCGCGGTCTCTCGAATCGTCTTTGGGAGTTCCAATCGACTAGCCATTCTGTCGAGTTCTGCTAGAGCCATTGCCTTGTTTCGCTCTGTGGCGTTGCTGACTCTGGATCTCTTCTGCCACTTCCTCATCCTGTAGAATTGGCTCCTATACCTGCTTGAAATCGATTTTCCAGAGTAGTCCTTGTTCTGCCAATCAATATCTGTGGATAGACCCTTATCATGCAGCATGACAGTCATCGGTGCACCGGTTCTTGCACGCTGATCTCCTTGCTCGGGACTGAAGACACGCCATTCTGCACCCTGATCAATCACCTTGTCCTCCAATACGAGGCCACAGTCTTCACAGACCACTTCACCTCTTGATTCATCTTTCTTCAATTGTCGGCTTCCACATTCATCGCACTTCACGGTGTCTTCAACAAGGTATGACATTAATCCTCACCCCCCTTTTAGCAAAAAGGTATTAAATTCGCAAACGACATGTTATTTAAGGTTATAATTTATTGAAATTTGTCTATGTTGGGTGAAATCTGATGGGAAATCATCGAGAATCGTGAAATAAGACTCTTCACTGGGGGGACATGGGGGGTAGATAATGTCGTTAGAAGTGTGGCCGCCAGAGAATGTCAGGCTAACACCCGGAAAGAGGGTTCTATTCCTAACGAAGAACCTTGAATTGATTCGAAAGCAACTCTATGAAGGCTTGAATCTCAAAATGGAAGAGTTGTCGATTGATGATCTACTGGACGACATTAACACCGATGTGATGACTCCTGCCTGGGTTTGTTTTGATCATGATCCGGCTATGATTGCTGAGAATGCGTATGCGGGATTGATACACGAAGGGAGCAGGGTGTTCGAGCCGCGGGCTTTGATTGATGGTGGATTCGAAGTTATCGTATCAGGTCACAGAAAGGGGACCGGTTCCAGCAGGGAAACTGCCCCACAATGTGAGAGGTGGTCGGGAATCAGGATCGTCATCGCGGCTTCTTTTGCTCCCATCCATGAGAGGAACAACCTGAACCTGGGGCAGTTGATGGGGGACCATTCGATGCTGATCAGGCTTCAGAACGAGGAGAGCATCCCCCTAGCCGAGTTTACTAAGGGGTACGACCCGGTCAGTAGTCTAATTCTAGAGAATGGAGGCATACTTCCCTTTGCCAAGAGATTGAAAGAAGGAACTGTGGATCTACCAGAATTCAGTGCGGAGGAACGCCCGATGACCATGATTGAGAAGTTGGTTTCGAACAAGCTCCTTGGAATGAACGGTAAGAAAAGATTCGTCAAACCGGGGGATGCAGTGTTAGCCCAGGTTAATGGTGGATACTCCCATGAGTTCACAACAGCCCAAGTTCACACTTTTCTTGCAAACGAGTATGGGGAGAGTTACAATGTTCCTAATCCTTCTAAATTTGCTGTTTTTGAGGACCACTTGCTATATGCAACCGGTGTACCTAGATTCGGTAAGTTCGCAGAGAAAATACAAACCCTGCGGGATATGCAGAACTCTTTCCAGAGGCATACTGGGGTTAGAGACTACTCCGCGAAGGACGGGGTGAGCCCGGGCATTTGCCACCAAGTGGCACGAGAGGAGTTCATTGACGTTGGAGATTTCATCCAAGCGACTGACTCTCACACCTGCATGGGCGGGGCTTCCAATGCACTGGCATATGGCGTTGGTTCGACAGAGTATGCAAATCTGATTCACAATCAATTTGCATTTGTCAAAGTTCCAGAGAGTATTCGATTCGAATTAATAGGTGAACTTGATCCTGGATGCACCGCCAAGGACGTGATTCTGCATATCCTATGGCGTTTTGCTGCAAAGTCAGAGACCTTGGACAGAAGTATGGAATTTGGGGGGCCCGGACTTGCGAGCCTTTCGATGGATGAAAGAGCCACTCTGTGCAATATGGCTACAGAATGCAGTGCAAAGACTGGGATATGTGAAGCAGATGATATCACAGTAGATTGGTTAAAATCAAGAAGATCCGGTCTCGAAGAGGCATCAATTAGGCAGGCTTTCGTTTTGCCCGATTCTGATGCGATTTATGTGGGTGGTGTTCATGAAATTGATTTGTCACAGATCAGGCCTATGGTTGCTCATCCGGGTAATCCCGATGAAGGCGTGCCTTCGGACCCAACAAATGGCGCGTACATAGACGAGATAGGTGAAGTTGCAATCGATATTGCCTATGCTGGGTCTTGCACTGCTGGCAAGGATGATGACTTCTCTTACTACGCTATGGTTTGCGAAGCGGCGCTAAAGGCAGGCCTCGTTGTTTCGGATGAGGTTGATTGCTACATCCAGTTCGGATCAAAGTCGGTGAAGGAATTGTCAATGAGTATGGGTTGGACTGAGACATTCGAGAAGGCGGGAGTGAAACTCATCGATCCGGGGTGTGGAGCTTGCATAGGAGCAGGGCCAGGAGTTAGTGATGATGCCGAACAAGTTACTGTTTCAGCCATAAATAGGAACTTCCAGGGGCGTTCGGGACCCGGGAAGTTGTACCTTGCAAGCCCCCTCACAGTGATGACGAGTGCCTTCACTGGAAAAATCACAGCATGGCATCCTGATATCTTCCTCTGAAACGTATGACTTCAAGTATAACTTGGGGCATTGTTCAATAGCGGTCTCATGGCGGGCATAGGCTACCTTGCAAGCCCCTCGTCATTTGGACAAGGGAGGACTTGGTGGTGGTGGATGAATGGACCCTGCAGAAAGACTCTCGAGCAAACAAAAGCAGATTTCGATTAGCGAGTTCTTCGAGAAGAACAAACACTTCCTAGGTTTCGACACACTTCAGAGATCAATCATTACCGCAGTGAAGGAATCGGTGGATAATTCTCTAGATGCTTGCGAAGAGGCGAGGATACTACCCGAGATACATGTGGAAATCCAGAGAATGAAGGGAGATCGGCTGAAGCTCATCACGCAAGACAACGGCCCGGGCATACCTAGGGAGGACATCGAGAATGTGTTTGGAAAGTTCCTATTGGGTTCGAGGTTTCATGCAATCAGACAAACCAGAGGACAGCAAGGCATTGGAATCACAGGAGTGGTGATGTACAGCCAATTGACTGCAGGTTCAAAGACAAAGGTGGTGTCCAAGATTTCCAGAGACTCATCTGCTGTGTTCGTTGAATTGGGAATTGATACAAGGAGGAATCGGGCAACAAAATCAGGAGAAAGCAGGGACATATGGTTGGATGAGGAAACCGGAGAGAGCGTTCCTCATGGATTGAGGGTCGAATGCGAGATGCGAGCAAAGTACCAGAGGGGAAGACAGTCGGTCCACCAGTACCTTCGGATGACTTCGATTGTCAATCCTCATGCTAGCATATCCCTAGTGGTTCGCGATAGGGATGGTAGCATAATCGAAGAGGGAGACTGGCAAAGGACAACCGAGAGGTTGCCGCGCGAGGTTAGCGAAATACGCCCTCATCCACATGGGATTCAACTCGGATCTCTTCAGAGGATGCTGAGAGAGTCAGAAGAGAGGAAGTTGACTTCTTTTCTAAGGCATAATTTCTCTGGAGTCAGTATGCGAGCAGCACGCGAAATTCTTTCAGCGGCGGGCTTGGACGAAGGCAGGAGCCCCAAGAGAATCTCAGCAGACGATGCGCAGGGCATGATTTCGGCCTTCAGAAAGGTCAAGTTGCTTTCACCCCCTACTGATTGTCTGTCTCCAATCGAGGACTTGCTAATCAAAAAGGGTCTATCTAAAGCCATAGACTCTCGTTTCGCATCGACCATTACGAGAAGTCCCAAGGTTACTCAGGGGAACCCATTTCAGATCGAAGTCGGATTGGTTTTTGGGGGTGATCTCAGTGCGGATGGCCCGATAGAAGTTCTACGGTTTGCAAACAGAGTACCTCTGATGTATCAGCAAGGTGGTTGCCTTCTCACAAAGGCCCTCGAGGCTGTGGATTGGAAGAGGTACGGTTTGGACCATCCTGGTGGGAAGGGCATTCCGAAGGGACCAGCGGCTGTCCTGATCCACCTAGCATCGACAAATGTGCAATTCACTAGCGAGGCGAAAGAGGCTGTTTCAGACAATGAAGAGGTTTTCGAAGAAATTAGACTGGCCATGCTAGAGGTCGGTAGAGGGCTTAAGGGTCATCTGAAGAAGAGTTCTCAGAGGAAGAAAGCCAGGGAGAAGTTCGAACTCATTAACATTATTCTACCAGAGATTGCGAAGAAATCTTCGGAGCTACTATCCAGGGAGGAGCCTGATTTAGCCCCGATTATTACCAAGATAATGGATGCTGTATTCTGTGAGGAGGAGATGGGTTGGGATGACGAGCGGAGGCTCGCTACTTGCTCGATTACAATTTACAACTACACTGCTAGGGCAAGAGCGTATACTATTCTAGCCAAATGGCCGGAAAGCGAGGAGACAGCGATTGCAGAAAACGCCCTTGGAGGTAGCAAGCAGGCTAATGGCCTATGGGCGTGGAGACTGGATACTCTGAATCCTGGCTCTGCTACGACGATTCACTTCGGTGTCTCGGGACTTAGAAAGGGCGAATGGAGTGATGCGGAGATTTTCTACAGAGGTAATGGGGAAGTAATAGGGGCGACCAAAATTGACGAGAAGTTGCTTGAGGAATTAAGGAAGTCAGAGGCACTGGAGGCTGCAGAGTCAGAGTTCGAAAAGCCGAAAGAGGCAATATCGCAACTAAAGGAAAGAGCGGAACAGAGCGAAGTCTCGCAGCCCCAGTCATTGGAAGAAGGTCAGACAAGCCTGTTTGGTGATTTCTCAGCTAAGGATGAATCGGAGGTAATTGAATGACAATGGACAGACAGAAGACGAAGGAAGAGGTGATCGATGCATTGCATGGGGTCGCCTCGGAAATGCATGACAAGATGTTGAAGGGGAATCCACCAACGATGACTCTTCCTGTGAGGTCAAAGTCTAACATTGGATTCGATAAGAATCTGGGAGTATACAAGTATGGTAAGAAGAGGACAATAAGGGATGCAACCTCACTGGGTTCGGCTAGACAACTTCTGAGAGCGTTGCACATAACAGAATTCGTAGAGGGCATGATTTCGGATGGCAAAACCTCCACTCTAAGAGAGATGTACTACATATCCGAGGGTTGGGGTCATGGAAAGTTCTCAAGTCAGAATGAGAGCAATGGAGTTTCCGAAGATCTGGAAATAGTGACCAAATGCCTGCGAGAGGACTTTGGCCTTAGGCCGGAAGAAGATGGCGCGCGAATAATTGGCAATGTCACGTTTGAAGAAAGGAATCGTAAAGGAGACTGGATGAGGATAAACTGTCGTGACGACGTTGGTGATTCTGGTTACGGGGTGCCTTACAACGTAGAATCTGAGAAGCTTCGGATGGTCGAGGAAGACATTGACTTCGTCATGGCAATTGAGACGGGTGGGATGTTCGACAGGCTTGTCGAGAACGGCTTCGACGAAGAAGCGCGTTGTGCACTGGTTCACCTAAAAGGACAACCGGCTAGATCTACTAGAAGGATAATGAGGAGAATGAGCGATCAGTGGAACAAGCCGATAATGGTATTCGCAGACTGTGACCCGTGGTCGTTTCGGATCTATGCGAGCATAGCTTATGGCGCGATAAAGACAGCCCACATCTCGGAATACCTTGCAACTAAGGAAGCGACATATCTGGGCATCACCGCAGATGACATCCTAGCTTATGACCTGCCAAGTGATGACTTGACTAAGCAGGATCTTAATGCTCTGAGTGCAGAGCTTAGCGACCCAAGGTTTGCGACGGGGTGGTGGCAGGAGCAGATCCAGCTAATGCAGGAGATTGGTAAGAAGGCGGAGCAGCAGTCCCTTGCTAAGTACGGTCTAGACTTCGTGACGGACACCTACCTGCCAGAAAAGCTAGGGGCGCTGGGGATCACATACTGAAACAACCCTGATAGATGGGTGGCTAGAGGAGGGGTTGTGTCTGCAGGAAGAAGGCGATGGGC
>NYST01000017.1 GCA_002683155.1 Methanobacteriota archaeon
AATCCAAGAATTGCATCTGCCCGACTCGCCTCTCCTTCAGCCCATCGGGCAGTAACCCGCTCCTCAAAGGTCGAACAAGCTACAAGCATTGCATAGAGGAAAGACAAACTCTCAGTCATGCGACCGAGATCGGTACTAATATCCGATGTTGGGACTCCGATGCCATCGTCATGTAGTATTGATTCCTTGACACGCAAGTCTCCTCTTCTTCGAATATCGCTCAACCACCCATCTGTCAATAGGCTCTCCATGGTGACTCCGTTGTTCTCAAGGATGCTACGAGTATGCTTCACAGCCTGTGGTAGGAAAGGGTACCGGGCAAGGATGCGAGGGTCCTCGATGACAGGTGGATGTGGTGGCATCGGCATCCGGATTCACTCTATGATTGAACACTGGGGTTCTTCAACGCGACCGGTCAAGACCGGACATGGGTCCTCATGAGGTCAGGGCTATCGCTATGCGCGTTCAAGACCGTGTTCGGGCCCAGTTTGATTGGTCGTTACACCATGATCTTCATGTGGCTAATCTTCTCTGTCAACGAGTCACTAAGGAATCCTCAAATCGAGAGATGTGGACCGTTTCTGGCCGTGAAGAATCACTCGAATCCCTCATTGATAGGCTTGAGGACGGACCAATTGCCACAGTCGGTGCGGCTGCTGAGCCACAAGAAATCGAAACAGCCCTATCTGAAGGATATCGTTTGGTATTCGCTGACGGCTCTATTGGAGTGATAGGTGAACTGTCTGAGAAATCTCAGGATGAGGCATGGTCCAACACGTTGCTTCTAGTCAGCGATGGCGATGGTGATCCACACATCGCCGAAGCAGCCCAACGTGGGATCTTGCATGCTATTCACGCTCATGGCGATAATGAGAATTCACTGATTGCGATGCTTGATCGCTTGGTCGCACTTGAAACACCCCCAGCGATTCTTCTCACTCATCAGACACCGGATCGAATTGATGGCATGCTCAATCCAGGTGGCTTCACCGATGGCGATAGGGCAGTATGTTTGTGTGCCTTTCTTGGAGTACCGATAGCCAATATACGTCTAATTGGTTACACAACTTCGGAGATTGGTCGATGGACCGGCACTACCGATCCTATACGCAAGATGCGAAAACTCACATTCATGCAGGAGGTCCTCGATGGATTGGGTGCAGGAGGGGAGTTATGACAGAAAAGAAGACTCGTTCTGTGGCGACAGCCATCATCACCTTCGTCCTCCTGAATCTGATATGGACAGGGGCATTACAGGCGACAGCAGATCAACATATCATCGCACCCGGAAGCGATATCGTTCAGGATTATCCATTCACGATGCCAGATCTACATGGTAGAGATATTCCCCTGCATGTCATGTTCACTGTTGAGCCAGTAGAAGGAGCAGCCGACACCGATGTTGTCTTGATGATGGAGGATTCGAATGGTGAACGTACAACCCTCTACTCTTCTTCCTCAGAAGGGAGTGACGAACGCTGGATTACAATGCCGCCAGGTCCCTCGATGTTCATTCTAATTGTGTCCAATGGCACAGGCCAAATATCAATCCCTAAGCAGCATGTTGTTATCGATTTAGAGACCGAGATGGATCTCTACGGCCCCATTCAGATGGAGGGATATATCGCCGCAAATATCCTCGCTCTCTCACTTCTAATCTCAGATCGAGCGATTCGAAGTTGGCTCAAATCGAGGCGAAGGAAGCGTTCCAATCCAATGATGCGGAAGTTGCATGAGGATTGGAAGGCAACTAAACAGGCTCTGAGTGGAGGTGATGCAGTGGATGTTGAAGATCTAACATCATCGTTGGCAGCCTCGACTCAAACTAGCAGCATCGGGAAGAGACGTGCGTGGTCGATAAAGGCGAAGGATGTGGATGAGTCAGAGCATGAGAAGGGCGATCAGGATATTGAAGATGCAGAAGCAATTGCCGATGAGCTTGATGCCCTCGGTGAAGGTGACGAGAGCCGTCTTCAGGGCAAGGCGGAAATCGATGAGGATCTGAAGACAGTGAGTGACCTTTGGGATCGGATGAATGACGATAAGAAACGTCGCTAATCAGAGGAAGTCATCTAGTGTGAATACCGTCACACGGTCGTTCTGGAAGAGAGATTCTACACTGACCGCCATCCAATCGACATACTGCTGGGTGTAGTCGTCAATTCCAAAACTGTCAATCACGTGATCGATTACACCCAGATACTTCCGTACTGCACCTTGGGATACTGTGAGGATGAGGTTCCCTCCGCAACGGCTCTTTTCCCCGCCAGAGGAGCGATGGCCATGCAAACCACCTATGGAATCAATCATCTGGATACACTTACCGGCTAGGGGCATACGGCGATAGGAATGATTGCAACTCCCACATCGGACCTTTTGGCGACTGAATGCGTTGAGATTACCACGTACATCTGGGAGTAAATGGGAGCCAATGACTGAAGAAGCAACGACCTGGGCATCAACTCCTCGAAGTCGGCGTCCAAGAGATAGTTGAGCACTCATCTTGTCCGCCATACTACCCAACGTCTTGTATGCAGAGTTCACAGGTCCATCATCCAGTGATGATGTCTCGTGAGTGTAACCGTAACCACGGACTGCACCGATCTCTCCGATTCGGGAGAGGACAAGATCCACCTCCCCGAGCAAATCCTTTGGATGAGGCATCGATTTTGTTGCTTCAAAGAATTCAGTAGAATAGGACCACCCCGCATCCACGTGTAGAGCCTCCTTGTCGAGCTCCATCGGGTTAAGTCGTGTTGTTAGAGTCAGCGGCGCATCCATCTGCCCACCCCTTGATGAGGGCAGAATTTTCCTACTGAAGTTCAACAGCCCGTCTAGGAGTAGCATAATACAATCTTCATCTCCATCGCAATTCCGGCGTTTAGCAGCATGGAAGAGCGTGTGAGCATAGCCTGCAGAGGCATCAGTCCACCCGATTAGGCGACAGAGGACGCCACCAGAAGTGTGTGGTGCCAGAGCAATCCCTAATTGTCCAACGAGATCATCAATTGCCTTGGCATTGTATATCGGTTCGAGTCCATAATATCGAACGAGTAGATCGTCGATGAACTGACTAGCCTTCAGTAGATGTTCTCCACCATCTCGGCTGGGGATGAAGTCCTGAGGGTAGAGCTCAAGAATTTGATTATCTGCAACCAGTTCGTTACCTCTCACATCGTGTGTATATCCCATCTTGATCAATTGCTCGACAGATGTGCCAATTTCTCTGGGTCGGAAATGTGTAACTGGAACATCGATCATATCGTAGCGGACTGTACCGTCCTTGAATGCGGTGATGTCGTGTGCGGCTCGTAGAATCCCCTTCTCAATTGGCTCAGGCGTCTGAGCCCGAGAAGTCAGCCCCTTCATCGCCTTGATTCCGGTTGGTAGGCGATCGAGCCCAAGTGCGATTCTCTTTACTTCAAGAATATCAGCGAGGGGGATTGTTGTCAACTCTCCTTGACGGTTCCTCATTTGGGATCCGCGTCTCTCGGCGGGGGTAGTCCTACCACCACATTCCTTCGGTTCTGAGGATATGACTCGATGGTGACAACGTACGTGCGGAGTTTCTTTGTCACAACGCAAGCAACGTCGCGGCCCGACAGTGACTCGAATGCTACCTTCACGGGAGACGGCGGTCTCAAGGAGGCGTTGAGGTCCACCGAAGTTCATGATTGGATAGAGTGCGTGCGCTCTCTGCTTCATTTCTCGCGGCGCTGATTTTTCTGGCCGCCCCATCCTACACCCAATTCGACAAGGCGCAGCATCTTCCCATCGGTTGTCAGTGATTTCTCTGACGATAGACAAGGAACCGTCGACATCATTGTCATCAAGAATCTGTTTAGCAACATTGAGCGCCTTCTGATCTTCAGGTCCTGAATTCGCGATTTCTTCTTCGGCCATTTTTCCAGCAGCCTCAGTCGCAGCGATTCCTTCTCCACGCTGCCGGGCTGCGGTTTCTGCTGCAATTCGTGCGATTCGGCGCTCATCTTCAAGAGCCGTTGTACGTGCTTCTTCTTTCTTCACAACGGAATGTGCTTCGATGAATTGTCGAATCCGTTTTTCGATTGTGTTTTGTACACCTTTCCGGAGTGTTAGACCCGATTTCTTCGATTCAAATCCAAGTCCGTGTAATAGGGCCCGCCATCCATTTTCGATAACAATGTCGTCTTCATTGTGGACATGTTCGATTCCAAGTGCCATTAGACTAGCCTTCACGATGCCGTGCTCTGACAAAGAGAGATGCCCGTCCCATTCTCCTGTTGGATGTTCAGGGATTATCCAGACACTTTTCGATGAATCCGCTCTGTCGATATCCTTTACTCGTCTCTTCAGTTGTCTTTCGCGTTGAATGGATCCGTCCGTGTTTGCCACGGAATCAATCTTCACACTCGGAGGAGTCCATCCTTTGGCAGCACCCGAAATCCGGAGTGAATTTCCTTCAATCTTCGCACCGCCTATACTATCGTGGATATGTGGAAGTAAGGCGATTGGCATGTCGGACCAACATAGGTTATGATTGGGATGGATGGCTACTCCGAATCGCTGGGCGCAAGCAATGGCAACCTCCCAACTAGGACTTACTTTTCTGAGGAATCGATGCCAGTCACGTAGCGCCCATTCATTTTCTAATCGATGCTCCTTACTTCGGAGCCGACGTCGCAGGATACCAGGTGGCTCAGTGTTGGGCAAATCATCTGATTCGAGAAGCCCAGTTACGAATTCTAGATCTTCTTGATTTTTTATCGAATCAAGTAACTCACTTGCCCACCAATCCGTGGTATATGAGGCTGGAACGAGCTTCTTGTTATTCTCAAGGAACTCTCCAAAACCAAGCATTAGCTCTCCATTATCCCAGATTGCACGGACCTTAGATTCTATTTGCAACCAATCCTCCTCGGTCTGAATTCGTTGAAACGTTCCATCTTCGAGTAGAACAGATGGGCCATCGATCTCATCTGTTGGCGTGATAGCACAGGCCTTCCCCGGACGTTCTATTTTCATCTGAGTTCCGACTGAGAGAAATTCACCCATGGCCCTCATGGAAGCAGGATTCATTCCTGCGGCAGCAAGACCTGAAGCTCTTGGACGGCCGTAGCGTAGACGGAATCCACCAGGTCGATTTGGCATTCCAAAGACCGGACGTCCTGCAATGATATCCTTCAGGAATCGCTTATCGATGGGGATTTTCCTTGATACGAACTTCTCCTCATCGGATTTGCCATCGTCTTTTCCACGATTTGCAAAATCACTAATGAAGGACCAACCAGGAATCTCCAATCGCTCTACGTGCTTCTGAATCTTCGGTGCTTTGAGACAGAGCCCCTCACCAATCACGAGTAATACACCACCTCGTACACGCCCGTCGTCGATATTGCGCACTTCGCGATATCCCGCACATTCCTGTTCCTCGGTAGATTCACCATTAATCATCACGGGACAAGCCCTGACAATTACGTCAATTTCTTCGGGTGTTGGCCTGTATTGCAAACCCCCACGATAGAGGCCAAATTCCTCTTTGACACGTTCTACTTCGGGGTCAGTCGGATTATACTTCGCTATGCCTAACTCAGTTCGAATCATGTCTCCAATTAGGACTGCCATCGCTTGTGCGGTGCCACCAGCAGCGCGAATTGGACCACAGAAATCAATGGATAAGAAAGTGGTACCGTCTGTATTGCTGAGTAGTCTCACCTGCCCAATCCCTTCCAGAGGTGCAACCAAGATCGCTTCAGTTAGAATGGCAAGTCCAGTCCTCAATCCAGCATCTATCGCCTTGATTTGATCCCCGGTCCGTTCCATCATTCTACGAGCAACATCTTGTCCGATTTTGATCGCCGTAATCTCTCTCTCTTCTACCTTGAGCATCTCACGAATATCCTCGGCGACCTCGAGGCCATCGAGATATTCGGCGAGGAGCTTCTCCGTCCTATCAGCGAGATCCTCTGCACGGGGGATTTCGACTTCAGTAGACATGTCAAGTCCTTTTGCACGTGCTTCGGCAGCAACCCTGTAGAGTCGTTCCGTCTCCTCATCTAGCGCCTGATGGTAACGTTCCATCTCAGCAGAGAGGCGCTTTTCATCGATGGCAGACATCGTTTGGTTCGCCATTCGATGCCACCTCGGAAACGGTACTGAAGAATGACGCTCTTTGAACAAATCGCTAGGACTGACAACCTTCATGCTTCGTCGTCGTTGCCTACAACCAATGGCGACTCCTACGACTCCAGCAGAGGCCCGTGCCCTTCTCATCGAACGGGTTCGAAATCTCGCTTACCTGTATCAGCCGGAAGACCCCTTTACTCTTGCATCTGGCCGTATTTCACCGCATTTCTTCGATATGAAACCGGTTATGTGCGATCCAGAGTGCGCTCATCTTCTCGGGGTTCTAACCCATGATACGCTTGAGAGCATAGGAGATATCGATGCAGTTGGGGGCCTCGAACTAGGGGCAGTTCCTCTGACTGGTATTGTGATTGCTAAAGCCCCTGCAGGTAGCGGACTTCGCGGCTTCATTATCCGGAAGGAACCCAAGGGCAGAGGGGGCCGAAAGACTGGCAATCCGCCAGGCATTGAGGGTTCGACCCTGAAGGCAGGAGATCAATGCATTATCCTCGAGGATGTCACCACTACCGGCGGTTCTGCGCTAAAGGCCTGTGAGAGATTGGCAGAAATCGGCTGTAAGGTGGTTGGTTGTATCACAATCCTCGATCGAGAGGAAGGTGGTGCTGATGCCTTTAGAGATGCAGATATCCCCCTCTATGCATTGTTACGCCTTTCCGACATCCGAGCATGATGCATGAGGCTAAATCCCACCCCTGTCTGGTTGAGCCATGGCTGGAACCAACGTAGTGATGAAGACGAGTGCAGGCGACATCAAGATTGAACTCTTCACGGATACGATGCCGGTGACTGCAGGCAATTTTCTCGCTCTTGCTTTAGATGGCTACTACGACGGCCTTCACTTCCATCGCGTCATCCAGGGTTTCATGCTTCAGGGTGGCTGCCCCCACTCCGCAGATCCAAACTCTCCTCGAGCTGGAACCGGTGGTCCAAAGGGTGGAGGCACTTACACAACTACTGACGGCCAGTCCATTGTCCGTGACCGTGGCGGCAATATCCCTGATGAACTGACTCAAAAGTTCTCTAACGAGGTTGGTACACTCTCGATGGCAAATACGGGTAGACCAAACAGCGGCGGTTCCCAATTCTTCGTCAATACGCAGCACAACGATTTCCTCGATTGGTTTGGGCGCGGCGCATCTGCTCATCCAGTATTTGGAAAAGTCATCGAAGGAATGGATGTAGTGAAAGCGATTGAAACGACTCCAACTGGCCCCGGTGATCGGCCCCAAACTCCTCAAAAAATCGAGTCCATTACTCTCGTAATTTGATTGTTATGGCTTTACTGAATATGTGGTCAGTCGGCCATTTATTGCAATGGTTTGGGTTTGGCTTCTTAACGAGAATTGGCTGGCCATTGTTCCTTTTCCTATCGATTGGATGGGAGATTTTGGAAATCTTCCTTCCATACGAATTTACAGAGGAGGTTTGGGAGAACAAAATTTCAGATCTTGTGGTTAACACCGTTGGCTTTCAAATTGGTCGCTGGTGCCACCTTAGAAGGTTCCAAGGTGGGTCTGAAACCATCCCTTCAAGCATCAAGGATAAGTGACTCCCCTGCGCGTAGTGATAGTATGCGAAAATGGATTCCATGGGTGGCTATCCTCGCTGTAGCTGTAGCTGTGATGCTTAGCCTACCTACCACAGTGGATCCAATCGTGAATAGGACTGTAGCCGATGTTCCGTTGCCCCCTTCGCCTCCATGTCCGCCCGGAAGTGATTGTGCTGATACACATCCTTGTTCTACAGAAACGATGCCATCAGATGAGTTTGAGACTCGGTGGACTGCTGTAGGAAATAATCGCATGATGTCATCTCCCCATGCAACCGATCTCAATGGAGATTCAGTCCTTGACATTGTTGTTGGAACTGGTGCGGAAGAGTCGCACTCCGGCTCGATTATCGCAGTAGATGGTGCTTCTGGAAATTTACTTTGGGAAGCGGAAACCGACGGCGAGATGTTCGCATCCGCGCAGTTTGAGGATCTCAATGGCGACAATGTTGACGACATTGCTCTTGGAGGAAGAGATCAGCAAATGTTCGCAGTGAATGGTGCAACCGGAGATATCCTTTGGAGTTTCGATAAGGCCTCCACACTCCGTGAGGCGTGGTACCAGTTTTACTCTGGACAGTTCATTGATGACATCAATGATGACAATGTCGCCGATTGGTTAGTGGCCAATGGCGGAGATCCGATGAAGGAACCCGATGATGAGAGAGATAATGGGTACCTGATGATTCTCTCGGGAGCTGATGGACAGCCCCTAGGCGTCGCGGATCTTCCAGATGGTCGTGAGACGTACATGTCCCCTTTACTCTACACGCCTCATCCTGATATGGCCATCGAGGTTCTCTATGGAACCGGTGGAGAGACTTGGGATGGCAGTCTCTGGTCTACAAGTATAGATGCCATTATGCAAGGCGATCTTAGCACCTCGACCCAAATTGTAGCGCCTACTCCCAACGTGAAAAAGGGCTTCATGACTCCTCCTGCGATTGCAGACCTTACTCTCGATGGGATTCAAGATATCGTGGTATCCTCCTTCGATGGTCGATTGATTCTAGTGGATGGTCGTAATTACACACACACATGGACCATCGATATGCATGAAGTTGTTGAAAATGGGACTGCTTCAGGTCTAGAGTCTTGGGCCTCGCCCACGGTAGGATACTTCACTCCAGATTCAGTTCCTGATGTATTCGTCAACTATGTTATCGGCGTCTTCCCCCAGTATTCATCGTCTTACTATGCGCTTGTAGATGGAGCTACAGGCGACATCCTTTGGAGTGAGACGACAGAACATACAATCTTCACGAGTCCCCTTTCTGTGGATCTTGATTCTAATGGTCGAGACGACATTGTCCTTGTTCGAGGGGCTGAAGAATGGAGAGAAGAAGGCTCTCTATCTTACAATTCTGCAAGCGTTCTTGATACTTGTAGTATGAACACCATTTCATTGTACAATCGAACGAATCTCAGTATTGGAACACCGTTGATTGCCGATCTCGATATGGATGGTGATGAAGAAATCACATCGGAGGAGTTTCAGCTGATTGTTCGATTGGTACGTAATTCACACTTGGTGCAGATCTCAGATGGACATCTCGGATAGACGTCCTTAATAGAGATCTCGGATGG
>NYST01000068.1 GCA_002683155.1 Methanobacteriota archaeon
GGAAACGAAGATTATTCCCAACAACACACCCATAGATGAGCTGAGGGAACTGGATGGCCTGATCTTGTCTGGAGGTGCCGCGCGGGTCGGACTCACTGGAAAACTTGGGAACTGTGCAGAATATCTCTCGCTAGAAGTCCCCATCATGGGTATCTGCGCAGGGCATCAATTCATGGCTCGTCACTACGGAGGCGATGCTGGTGAGGCCTCGAAACCCGAATTCGGGGCCGCAACTATTTCTCTAGTTGGTGACGGTGGCCCCCTTTTCCAAGGGACTCCCTCCGAACAGACAGTTTGGGAGAGTCACAATGACGAGGTCACCAAGACCCCCCCAGGTTTCATTGCAGTTGCACAGAGTGAGTCTTGCAAGGTCCAAGCAATGCAGAACGAGGATCTCAACAGATTCGGCCTTCAGTTCCACCCTGAGGTCAATGATACGGAGTATGGATCAAGCATCTTCGAGAACTTCGTCAGCATTTGCAAATCTTTCAAAGCAGCATAGGACAGGTTGAAGAAGGTCTGGCAGGTCGCCCGGCTCGGTAGCAATGAAGGGCGATCAGAACATCCTACACAAGTGCAGGAACTGCAACAGGACCGATAAGAGGGCTTACAACCCCACATCAGAGGAGCTATGCAACCATTGCAACGCCCCCATGGACGCCCTTGAGATTCGCTACAAGTGCGTTAACTGCGGCCACATGGCATGGGCCGAAGCCGGGTCTACTGGGAAGTCATGCCACAAGTGCGGATACCGGATTTTCGTCAAGCCCCGGAAGGATGGGATGTCGAAAGTCCTGAAGGCAGAGTAGAATCGTTTAGTTCAAGGCCCCCCGACCTCCCATGCGTCTATGGCGAGTTGGCTCGTGACAGAGGCTCCCACAAGGTTCGAAGGACTAGCGGTGCCCGATGCAGTGAAACAGGCTCTCCTGTCGACTAGCACCTCAGCAGATCCTCCTCACCTGTTGATCACAGGCCCTGGTGGGGTTGGCAAGACGGCATGTTGGAGGTTGTACGCGAGGCAGATACTCGGGCCGGGGTGGAAGTCGACCACACACATCCTGCAAGCTCGTGACCTTGTAAGGCAGAGAGGTGCAATGGCCACATTCGAGGAGTTTCTCAGACCAAGCGGTGCCGAGAAGGACACGCTTGCAGGTAGGACCAGCCTCGATGCATTCGACCGAGGGATTTCCATCTCCGACTCCGAGGGGGTTGCTCCAGCTGGATCCGAGGCCGAGGTCGAAGCCGGCACAATCCCGATTAGCCGATTGATCGTTATCGAGGATGCGGACTACCTGGGGCACATCCGCCAAGCATACCTCAGAAGGATGATGGAGACGGTGGGAAGCGCCTCCAGGTTCGTACTTGTCGCCCGGGCCCCTTCGAGGATAATCGACGCGCTCCGTTCTAGAAGCCAGATGATCAGAATACCCTCTACAGAGAGGGAAACTATCACTAGAATACTTTCAGAGATTGCAAAGAGGAATAACTGCGAGCCCGCAGAGGGAGTTTTGGACGACATCGCATACATCTCCGAAGGGAATCTGAAGAAAGCAATCTTCACCCTAGAGATGCTCGACATCAGAGACCTTGTTTCGGACAGATCATCAGTCCACAAGATGGTCCAAGCATCAACCCTCCAAGCAGGTAGGAGGCTAGTTGAGTTGGCGATCAGAGGCAAGGTAGTAGAATGGAAGTGGGAAAGCCGAGGAGGCAGAAACAAGAAATCTCTCTCCGGGGCAATGGCAGAGGTGGATGACCTAATGAACAACCACGGCCTTGACGCGACGGATCTAGTATCACAAATCCACGGCGTCATTGTCGGTAGGAGGCTAAGCGTCCCTCAAACTCTCCGGGAAGAGATGCTAGATGCGCTATCGGAGTGCGATGTTGGATTACAGCGATCCACATACCCACGAATCCACTTCGAGCGATTCCTTCATCGAACAGCATCTGCAGGCAAGAGGCACGGTCTATCGATGTCTTGATGGCGGGCGCGGCAGGATTCGAACCCGCGGTCCCCGGCTTAGGAGGCCGGTGCATTATCCAGGCTATGCTACACGCCCGTCCACGCGAGCACGACCTCTTGAAGAAATGTGCCCCGGAAAAAACAAGTTTCTCCGCCCTGTTATCCGATGCCATCAAGCGGGGAAACCACCTCGAAAGATTGTGGCCAGCAACTCTTCGGACCTCCCAAATCCGTATGGCGAAGACTCTACTTTTGGTCAGAAGTCAGAAAATGCATTGAACAGAAGGGTTCGGATAAGAGACTCCCAACGAGTTCTGTGGACTAAAATTGCCACCATTAGGGGAAGCAGGCGGACGAGGATAACAGTCTCCATATTTGCCATTCTCGTCACATCACTATTTGCCTCTGGTTGGGGCGAAGAGTACCTATTGGTCGGAGTCTCGCTATTCGCGCTCCAATCAGCACTCTTCTTCCCCACTCTCCTGGCGTCTTCATTTGCCCAGATGTCAGCAAGGGACAGACTTCAGTTGAAAATAGGAAGCAATAGGTCAATGGAGTCATACCCAGGAGTCGAACGGATTCTGAATACACTTCACGAGAGAACTCTCAGAGAGAGGACACGCATTCTCTGCGCGGCTCTTGCAGTGGGAGCCCTCAACTCGGTTGACAACTTCGAGACAGGCAACATCCTTGCATCGATACTCTACGGCCTGGCCATTTTCCTCGGTTCTATTTCCATAATCAACACTCTACAGCTGGAGCGACGAATTCCCATGACTGACGAGGACTTCCCTCTTCTTTCGATGCATGCACCAACACTCCATCAGAGCACCTTGAAGCGAGTGCTCTCAGATGTGGTAGTGGCCCATTTAGATCCCGAAACAGCCGGAGCTTGGGATGATTGGATAATTGAGTTGGAGAACAAAGTACGCTCGAACCAGACCCCAGAATCAGCAGTAGAACACCTACTGCGTGTCCTCCATCTCAACCATCTCGGTCTGCTTGACAATGATAGATTGGTTTCCGAATCCAAGCGCGTATTCCGGGTGGCTGCGATTGATGACTTGAATGATGATGAATCGAAATTCTGTTATCGAACCCTCCGAAGACTAATGGCCCACACAAGAGCATGGCAACCAGGACTATTCAGACTCATAGATCGATTAGAACATGCAGCACTGAGGGGGCACTCATCACTAACTGAGAATACATGGAGACTAGATCTTGACATCCCCCCCAGGTGTTCCCAGGGCCATGGAGACTTGTTCGTAATGATTCATAATCACTCCAGAAAGGACTCTCAGGTTGAAGTCGACATCATTGCTGCAGATGGTGAACCACATCACCAGACACTAAGGTTGAATCCCCCCGTTTCCAGACAGCCGAAGAAACCTGCCAGGATAGGGGAGGAGGGAAACGACATCGTAGATGTACTGGGAAGACTAATCGACAACTCACTTGTTTTGTGGATTGGTCTGGCATGGCCGCAAGGGTCAACAGGTTCCAAACCGATTCAAGTCAATCTAAGAGGCCCAAATGGAGAGACAGTCTCATCTTACGTCGTCCAGACCACCCTTTCATCGGGATTCAACCCCGAAGGTGCGACTGAGAAGATGTTGGATGCCGCGGTGGCCGTTAGAAGAATCGCAATCTCCGTTGCCGATTGACATCTTGATGGGCACCAACAAAGCGTCACGTTCTTGTGATTAGGACCTCTGGCCATCTTGAAAGATGGAGTCCAGAGAAGTAGTGGTAATCGGTTCAGGGCCCGCGGCTCTTCGCGCCGCGATAGCCTGTTCGGACGCCGGTGTGGTGCCTTTGGTCATAGACGAACTTGGCATTGGGTCTGCTTCTGGAGCTCACCCCGTCGCTGGACTCGCGGCATCAGTTGACGAATTGAATTCGCAATCCCACATGGAGGACACACTCGCTGCAGGTGGTGAATTCTGCAATGAATCAGTCGTATCTAGAACTTGCAACGAGGGAGTCCCAACCCTAGCTGAATTGGAAAGATGGGGCTTGACTCTCAGACGCAGGGAGGGAGGGCTACCTCACACGGCACCCGCACCCGGGCACAAGGTCCCGCGACTCACTGGATGCGGTGACTCAACCATCAGAGAGGTAACAAGAATTCTTGAGGAACAGTTGATCAAGAGGGGGATTCAGAGAAATGCAGACTATTTGCCTCTATCCATTGTGTCTGACAACAACCAAGTCAGAGGGGTAGTAACCCTGAATATCTCTACTGGAGAAATCGAATCTTTCCAGGCCAAGGCAGTCATTCTTGCAACCGAAGGACATCAAGGACTTTGGTCGAATCCTAATGATGGATCGGGAACCGGGGTGGCTCTTGCAATTTCCGCTGGCGTTGAGTTGAGGGGTATGGGAGAAACCCCGAGACACCCGCTGACTATCAGGAACTGCGGAATCCACATCCCGATGGATATTCTCGGAGTAGGGGGCAGGATTAGGAGGGAAAATGGGGACGACATCGGTCCAGAGGAGGCTCTAGAAGGAGAGCCATGCGTTCTTGATTTGAGGGGCTTGGACCCGGACGCAAAGGACTGGTTTTCTCAGACATCATCGCGAATAAGAGACAGGCTCGGACTAGACATCACGAGAGATGTAATCCCGTTATCTCCCGGTGTAGCATTCACTACCGGTGGAGCCCCCTGCGATCACGAGGGCAGGGTCATCTTCGAGGAAAAAAACACAGGCGAAGAATCAGTAAGTCTCTGGCATACCGGGTTGTATGCTGCAGGGAGGAGTGCCAACACAGGCATGCACGGGGCCTCTCCACTACCTGGAAACATTCTTCTCGAAGACTTAGTTTCTGGAAAGGCAGCCGGTTCTCACGCCGCTACTTCGACACAAAACATCCACTTCGGCGGTTCGTCCCTAATAGAACAGGCTGTCCAGGAAGCGTCGAACCGAGTCACCTCGATCAGAGAGGGAGAAGGAATGACCGTCGGAAACTTCGCAACCAAACTATCCTCTGCAATCTCGATCGGCAATTCCTCGAAGGAAGCAGCATTAGCCGAGATAAACAATATCACGGATTCGGGCATTCGCCTCACCGATACTTCCCAAGTCATGAATACCGAAATGGTGGAGGCCCTCAGATTACATGGATTAGCCTCGGTGGCTGAGTCGATCATAGCATCTGGGTGAACAGATGGAAGATGACAAAACAATCTTCTCAATGATAATCGATGGAGAGATCCCCTGTCACAAGGTATACGAGGACGATTTGGTCATTGCTTTCCTCGACATCAACCCATTCAGTACTGGCCACACCCTGGTGGTCCCGAAGGAAGCCTCTAGGACGCTTGACAAGTTGAGCGACGAATCATCAGGGGCTTTGGGCCGTGTGCTCCCTAGGATATCGAGAGCGATACTGAGTGCAACTGGGGCCGAAGAATTCAACATCATCCAGAATAATGGCCCAAATGCATTCCAGAGCGTTTTCCATGTCCATTTCCATATTATCCCCAAGTTGAAGGATGGCAGGGGGCTGACATTCCCTTTCAGATCCTCACCAATAAACCACGAGGAAGCGGAAAAGCTGGCCGAGTCAATCAGGGAATTGTTGGATTGATCCACTCTCAATAATCAAGACCTCAAACCCGCCCCGAAGCATGTGCCGGATATGACGGGCGCTCCAAATATCGAACCGGAACTATCCAGTGGAGCAATGAAACTCAGAAGAAAGAAACTTGACCGTATCCCTTGGGACCACACCGGCAAACATCCGGGAAATCCACTGTTCTGGAAGGCCATAGTCCTGATGATGGGAATCGGCCTGCGGTATATTTTCAGAAGCAGACACTATGACAAGATTCCCGATTTCGAGGGTGGCAGGGTATTGTCAGCTATTCACCTAAATGGCCTAGTAGATCCCACTACAATGGTACATTCCCAGGACCGCAGAGTAATCTCGATGGGCAGACATGACCTGATGACAATGCCCCTAATTGGCTGGTTCTCAAGGAGAATGGGTTCTCAACCGGTAATCAGGAAGTCAGAGATAGAGAAAGGCGTCTCCGACGAAGAGTACGCGCGAAAGATCAATGATAGGACCCTGCTCACAATGACGCATTGCATCGCATCAGGACACAACGCGCTGGTTATGCCAGAGGGCAAGTCCCATCAGGACTCGAGGCTTCACAGATTCAAGACAGGACCTATGAGGTTCGCGTTAAACGCAGCCTCAATCGCACAACACAGAGGGCTGCCACTCCCCGCACTACAGCCCATCGGCCTCCACTTCCGTTGTCACCATTGGTTCAGGACAGATGCCTTTGTGGAGTTTCAGAATCCCATACCAGTAGATGCTCCAGAGGATCTAGGGGCAGCAGAGAGATTGTTATCCGGCGCGTGGGAGGAGCCACCATCCGAACAAGTATTCTCTCTACGAGACAGATTGTTCTCCTCTCTTTCAGAGGTTACTCCAGATGCCCCAGACTGGGAAACCTACCGTGCTTGGCATCTGATTGGGCACATCCGTTCAAATTCGGTCAACAAACCACTCCAGACTTTCAAGGATGAAGTACTCGCTGCCAGAAACGTACGAGACTTGCTTGCTGGACGTGGAAATACCGAGGATTTACTAGCCCCGTCTATCGAGGCTGCCAAGATTCTACATGATCATGATCTCGACGGCCGCTCGATAAATGGCCTAAAACTGAGGACAGATCGCAGGTGGACCAGGGCTCTAGCAGGAGTTTTCCTGATGGCTCTCGCTGCTCCGGTCACCCTCCCATCTACTGGAGCCCAGGCACTCTTGGCGTGGTACATGGGAGACAGGACAGACGAGGGTATAGACGCTAGAACCACCTACCATTTCCTAGCTGGGATGTTCTCGCCAATCTTATTCTGGATTCCCATCGCAATTTTGGCATCTGTGATACTCATTCCGCCATCCTTGGCCACTTCTCCAGCAAACCTCGCACTATCTGCCGCAATAGTCTTCCTAATCCACGCAGCTAACGTAACCTTCCTTCTTGGATATGATTGTTGGACCGATTTCTCAGACTCCACCAAGAGCGCTCACCTTGCGGCCACTAAACAAGGAAAGAGGCTCATCGAACTGATTGATGATGTGAGCGCCAACCTCAACTTGCTCTAAATAGGACCGCTCCTTGCAGTAATCGTGAATCATAGCGAGGCA
>NYST01000001.1 GCA_002683155.1 Methanobacteriota archaeon
CTTTCAGCACATCGACGAGGAAATTTCCTGCGACAGAAAGGGGAGAGCCCTTCAGCAGCTGAACAGGGACACCGAACTGGCCCGCAAGATCAGCCTACAAAGCATACAACCATTCTCAACATTGGAACCGCTAACGACACAATCGACCGCGGAATCGTTTCAGAGTTCACCACCTAATAAGGACCAACCCATGTGCATTTTCGACGAACAGACCAACACCGATCTTCCTGGCGAAATAGCTGGCTACTTCGATCTCACTGCCGCATACGAAATGGTGAGGGAGCGGGAAATGCTAGACGCTCATCTTGAGACGTGCATCAGCCGAGAAACTGGATTCGACGAGCGGAGTCTCGACGAACTGATGACCCTTGACATTCAGGACCGCTGGCGGGAGTTGCTTGCGGATACTGACGAACTGATCGACGATGATCAGAAGGATTCAAACGGCTAAATAAATAATTCGTCAATCCAAGATCTGAATGTTGTTCAATCTGTAAACTCTCTACAAATACACACACAACGAAAAGGATTCTCTCACTATGAAGAACCAAACCAAGAAGATCGCCAAGCGTACTGACAAATTTCTCGAAGCCGAACCCATTGCATTTGGACATTGGGCCCTTCTGTTCCTGATTGCCGTTCTTGTTGCAATCGGACTCGGTGGATGCAACACCATCGCGGGATTCGGACAAGACGTTCAAGCCCTCGCTAGTGGAACGCAGGAGTATCTCACGCGAGACTCCAGCGACAACGTGAATCGCAATGATCCGTAAAACACGACGAGGCAAAGAATGGAATCGGGACGGCTTCGGCCGTCCCGCATTCCGCTCTTCAACATGGTCCAAATCATCGAAGAATCGTGATCCGAAAAACGATAGACGAAACTGGAAAAAGAATGAAATTCGCAGCAATGAACAATAGAGTGTACAGATTCGACTGGAAGTCGGTCCCTGATCAGAAGAATTGTGTCTTCTCCGACTCGCACTTCTTGAGCAGTGAGAACGACGACATCTGTGTTCGATTCTCTGTCATCACAATTGGCAATGTAAAGAAAGTTGCCGTTCACTTCACTGGAAAGACTGGAGAAGGATACTGGCAGCCATGGGGTGCATGGGAAGGATGTACTCTGCAAGGTGATAGCGAAGAACATGCCAGAATGATCTGGAACAAGATTTTCGATACTGGAAAGTACCGAGTCGGAAAGCCTGCTGGTTCAACAACGGCAGAAACACGATACGAAAATTCACAATGGGAAACTGCACTCAGATGAAAACCGCAATACTCTCTCTTCTCGTTCTCGCTTCTCCCGCATTCGCACTAACAGACAAGGAATTCAATGATGTACTACGAGCCATTCGCGTGGTGGAATCAAACAATAACCCCGACGCGGTTGGAGACAACGGAAATGCGATTGGTGTCTACCAAATCTGGCGGACATACTGGACCGATGCAACCGAGTTCAGCGGAATCGGTGGAACCTATCGAGACTGTTTCAAACCAAAGTATGCTGACAAGATAGTTCGCGCATACATGAAGCGGTACGCAACCAAGCGAAGACTCGGACGCGAACCAACCCAAGAAGACATCGCTCGAATACACAATGGTGGTCCAAACGGCTACAAGAAAACAGCGACATTGAAATATTGGGACAAGGTAAAAGCAGTCCTCAATCGAGATCGGTGAAAACCGATCTCTTTTTTTGCATTTGACACGCACGAAAAATAGTGTAAAATATACCTGATTCAACACTTTTCAACCCTAAATACTAAGGAGTACATCATGAACCGAGAACAAATGATCGAGGATCTTCACCGTGGAGTTTGCACCGTGGTTTTCGAAAAGAAGGATGGAAGCATCCGAACCATGAACTGCACACTGCACCCTGACAGATTGCCAGAACGTCAACAACTAAATGAAGTTGGATCGTACTCCCCCACAACATCAAATCAAGTTCGTGTTTACGATACTGATCTTAATGAATGGCGATCATTTATTGCTGATTCGGTTCAGTCTTTCACCTCATCTCAGTTACTCAAGGAGGCTTAACATGGCTGGAAAAAACGTAGGTATTGATTGGTACAAAGGAGCATACGCAGTGTTAGAAAATATTCAAGGGAAATTCATTCCGATTGAAACATCTAATAATGTGTATGACTGTATTCGGTATGCTTGCACGAACTATGACCATCTAGACACTATCGACATGTCCGATGTTGTATCGGAGATAGCTGTTATGGAAGCCCAAGAAATAACCAAGTATAAAGGAGTTGCATAACTACAGTTTGTTTTGTATAATGCAATTCTAAGTGAACCAAATTGTATCTTGTGCAGTACAACAAAGATGCAAAGAAAGAAAAAAGCAACCCCGAAGAAAAAGAAAGAAGCGTTCGTTTATCCAGAAGATACGGAACAATGGCTTTCGGATCTAATTGACATAGGGGAGAACGTTGTTCTCTCATACGAAGGTTACCTTCTCGATCAAGTAGATCATATTCAACTTTCTAGGGCGATGCAGAAACTAAGAGCAACTCTTCCGATGAAGAGTAAGAAACCAAGATTCTTTGAAAAGGACAATGAGAGTAAATAATGTATAGACTTCATATTGATATTCCACTCGGACCAAATGAAAATGATGCCATCCAACAGGTAGAAGATCTTATGCATTGGCACTTTGCTGATGTGGATGCAAAGGAAAAGATCAAATACTTGATGGGAAATGTTGAACAGATCAATTATCGACTTGGGCACGATGAAGATCGTCAGAAGTCCAACTATCTGAACAAGACTGAAAATGGTCATGTTACCAATAAGAAGTCACGAATTTCTCTGAGTGATTCCAAGGATGATACTCAAGAAGAATTTGATTGGGTCGGTAAAATGGAAATCTAAGTATTTTGTTGCGCCCCCGCACTGCAAAAACTCCTACATAGTACTGATGTAATCTGTGTGTAGGAGTTTTTGTATGCGTAGGGCATTTAAACCATATCTTCGTCATCCGCTTTCAAAACGGCCCGCTGTTGAGCGGCCTGATGAAGATGTTGAAGTAGTAATCCTACCAGAGTGGGATACAGTTCTTCGGTATGACGGCAGTCCTCTTATGCAGGACTCGATGGTGGACGATCCACAGGGTGTAAACGTTGTCCCTGGCGATAACCAGTCATATCACCTTGAAGACGAAAACGGAAATGAAAGAAAGTGGATTGCAATTGGTCTTGCCACAGACAATCGTCAGATTGACGAGTTCCGATCACCAAACCCAATAGATGATACTGTTGACCCCGCCGATGTAGTGGCGGACGGACTTGTTTATACAAACATAGGACCTACTCGTTCCGTTCTTTCTTTCAACTTAGACGCGATCCCAACAAACGCCGAGATCATCAGTGCAGAATTGGAACTGGTCCCAGTCACGTCACATGTCGGTGTGGAGGACGTTTGGAATGAATTCCCAGATGGTGTGCAGGATGTCTGGCCCGATACTGGTGTACCATGTGAAATACACAATCTAGTAAATAATATTTCCGAGAGTTGCACATGGAACACTACCGACAACAGTTTTCTACAAATTGGAAGTCTCGGAGTCAACGTCCCAGACCAATTTAAGAGATGGCATATGCAGAATACTAATAGTTCTGTTGTCCTACCCAGTCCGTTTGGTGCCATACAAAACAGTAAGCGTTGGGATATTCAAGAGCCTGATCAGACTTTTTGGGATACTTTTACTGGAACGCTTCAAGAACGAAGTAAAATCGATCTCTCCGCAAAAGAAGACCACGGTCATGTTGGATATGCCCTGTTGGGTGGTGGTGCTGTAGAGAACGTACCAAAGGACGAAGACGGAAATCCGCTACCAGATCGATTGGGTGCGTTTAGAATTGAGAAGGGCGCATGGGATGAACAGACGGATGGAGACGATGAAGTAAATCAGGACATCATTGATGGATTTAAATTCATTGACGTAACACGAGCAGTTCAATACGCTCATGCAGAACAAAATAGAACATGCAATCTCCTTCTTCGTGCGAAACACTGGACCGAAACCGATCTCACGGAGGATCAGACCGAAGAGACCTTTATACCACCCGAGTTATCACTGGATTCTATTCTTCTAGAAGATGAAACGGACTCTGATGATCAAGTCGAAATTGATCACAATGCAATCATTCGGTTTACTCCAGACCGATTCGATGTGGACGGAAACCCAGACACCGATGGTGACATAACTTGGATCGAAAAGGCTGAGGGTGACGGTTGGGATGTTACTTATGATTGGCAAGTTAAGTATCCACCTATAACTGATTTCCCAGGTCCCGATTTCAAGGTCATATTGATTCGGAATGAGACAGAACAAGAAGTTCCAGTTGATGGGACTCAACAACCCACGTCTCTAGTAGAAGGAGATGTGTTGACAGTCAGAGATATTAGTTCTGGTGGTGGTTTCAATAATCGACACGATTTTGAGTTCTTTACGGGCGAAGATGAGGAAGAAGGTGAGGAAGAAGGTGAGGAAGAAGGTGAGGGAGAGATTGGAAACGGACTAAACACGAATTTCGTGGTAACTCCCGAAATCATTCCAGATGATGATGAATCAATTTTACTTAAACTTCGAGTTGGGGTAAGAGCGCAGGGTGCGAATCTTATTAATGGGGATTTTGACCCTAATATTGGAGCCTTCCCCTCACAATTTAGTGAGTTTACGCCGGGGGTTATTCAAAAGCCACCCATAAATGATGACCCAGATATCATACCCACATACTCCTTTGAGTTTGAAACTACTCCCGCAGATCAATTCGGAGTAGACAGTGATCTCACAACATTAAATACGATAAAAACCACATTCAGGATAACAGATCCTCGGCCTGGTTTTGATTGGGTGAGTCCCGAATCTCCGATGGCCGAGATTGATTACCAAAAAAATGTAACAGTTTTTAACTCTGGCAATAATGGGCAGGGGGCCTTAACTATAAGCAATGATGTTTTTGAGGTGACTTCAGTTAGTGCGAAAAATGAATTTGAAGTTACGTTCAGAGGTCAAGATCTTTTAGATCTGACTGAGGGTACTGTTGATGATGCGTATCTTGTGATTGTTAGCCTCGACTATAAGGCCACAGGAGTCGATCCAGCTTCCGGCGACGAAGGTAATCCAACTGGAGAATATGAAGATGAACCCCCCGCCGAGGTGCCTTCGACTTCTACCTATGACTTTAATATTCTACAAACTAACACTGAATTCACCGCAAAAATAATAGAACCATCAATGAGACGTGGTGTTTTCACTACCACTAATCTGAGAGGACCGCTAAGAAACGAGGATGGTGTTGGTCAGAGTCTAAACTTGAAGTTAGCACAGCCAGATTCTTTTGTAAAAACAAACATGTTCCAGAGAGAACTCGCACCATGTCAACTCGAACTATGCCAATGCCCTCCGAATAATGAGGCGGGATTTAATACTGCTCTCCTACCAATCGAGGAGCGAAGTAGATTCTCTGAAATCACAGCAACGAAAAATAAA
>NYST01000018.1 GCA_002683155.1 Methanobacteriota archaeon
CGAATGGTCCGTAATGATCCAACCAGGTAGTTGGGTGGCGATGGCAACAACTTTGTCGGAATCATCTGAATGCGTGGATCTGATCTCCATCGACCTAGTGGAGGTTGGTGTGGATGGGGCATCCGTTGAATCTGAATTAACAGTAGGCGGGACTCTCAGGCTCGAGACTAATTGGTTGGACTTCGATGGAGTTTCTCATGACCTTACAGAAGTAGATGATTATGAACTAGTAATAGAGTTAGGCCCAATTTCATGGTCCGAGGAACTAGGGAGCGATGGGATCCTGACCCTACTACTAATTCCTGGAACTGTCCAAGCATCCAGCAGTTTTGAGTTGGATGAGGGGAGCAGGAACGTTTCATACTCCGGCGGGAAGGGAATTTCGATCAGGGCCGGCCAGGTGAGCCCTCTGAACACACTTACAATCGATAGGGTCTCCAAGCAGAGCGTAACTCCTACGGTCCAAGGTCCCGATAGGATAGAGGTGCGAGAGCTCGACGCAACCTGTACTAACGACGACGATGGTGACGGCGTAATCAATGGAGAAGACTCATTCCCGGCCGACTCCACGGAGACGTCGGACAACGACAACGATGGAATTGGCGACAATAAAGATGAAGATGACGACAACGATGGCGAACTCGACGCTGATGACGAATTCCCACTGGGTCAAGGGATACCATCAAGCTCAGCAGATGGATGCAAATACCAGAATGCCGATTTCACCATCATGGTGGAATACGAGGGGCACAACTCATTCGACGAATACACAGTCATTGGGACAGTTCCCGGTGCCGATGGCGCGAATTGGGGTGTCCAGTTCCAGAATTCATCCGGCGAATGGGTCGATTCCGTGATGTTCGATCTTGGTCTTTCAAACTCTGACCTAACTGAACAAATCAACGTAAGAGTGGTTCCCGCTAATGTCGGCATCTCCCATCACTTCCCCGATGGCCATTTGGTTCTGATCAAGATCTCAACTAACCAAGGATACTCCACCCAAGTAGAATTGAGTGTCGATGTCCCAGAGAAAAATGGAATCGAAATAAACGAACCAGAGAATGTCTTCTTCGACAAAGAAGACATGGACATCACGATAGAGGTGCCATTCAAGAACACTGGAAACTCTGATGAGTTGTTATTCTTCGAATTTGAGAGTTCAGAATGGTGGCAATTCACCGGTCCAATGACTCAACCAGTATCTCCATTCTCTGATGGTATCGCCACCTTCACACTTGTAAGGCCATCAGAATTACTACTTCCCGTAAGTTATGCTGAAGAAATAAGATTCACGGTTTCAGATCAAGACAACAACTCGTACTCGGGTTCAACCGTGATTGAGACCGACTCTCCAGAACTTTCCATAGTGGGGGACACCGCAAGGATACTGGGTGGAAATGGATTTGCCTCTTATGGGCAAATAGAGAGTTATTCAGTCAATATTTACAATGGTGGTAATGTCGATGCCGAGAATGTCATATTAGTTGCAACACTATGCTCTGACATTGGTTGCGATAATCCGGTGGGCGTCAATTCAACATCCAGTGACTCAGTCTCGGCGATGAGTGAATCGACATTCTACCTCACTATGGACTACACACAGTTTACCGAGTCCAAGAAGTACTGGATAGTCTTCTCAATTGAGGGTGAAATTCTAGATGAGCAGGCAGAGTCTTGCACCTCGTCTGACTCAGAAGGCAAGGCTTCCTGCGTCTTCGAGGCCCAATTATGGACCAGTTCGGAGGAGAATGACAATCTGAAGTACCTAGCATATGCATTCCTGATTATGTTGATTGCAGCTCTGCTATACGCTACCAAACGGCCCGGTAGACGAGTCAGCGCCCCGTTCTAATACTACTTGCCGCAGCGCCCCATGGGGGCAAAAATGCGCGGCATCTCACGTCTTGAATTGATGCCTGAACCAGAAGACCCTAGCCTACTAACTGCCATTGACAGAGATGCCCCAGGCTATCCCGGAGAGGCTTATGGAATAACTGACGAAGAAGCCAGGATGCTTCGATGGCCAATGAGGCCAATAATGAGATTCTTGTGGCCGTGGGGGGCAGTAGGGTTTTCTGCAATAGTTGCCTCTATCTTGCTTCTATATCCCTCGATATATTCGCTTATTGGAGAGGTCCTGGATTCCGAGTGGGCTTTCGAAGATAGCGGCATTAGGGAATTGCAGGAATCCGGAGGGATGGGCGAAGGTGTCAGAGTTTGCATGGTTGACACCGGAATCGACATACAACATCCCGATCTTTCGCATCTAGAATTATCCGGGTTCCGAGACTTTTACACTGAAAAAGACTCACCTATCAGGGATATCGGAACAAACAGTCATGGCACTCTGATGGCTGGACTCCTTGCTGCCAATGGTTCATTCAAAGGAGCAGCCCCAGGAGTCACGCTAGCGATTGCTATTTCCCTGGGGCCCGATGGAAAGTCTGCAAATGAGAGGATGGTTTCACAGGCAATTAGGTGGTGTCGAATTTCTCAGGACTCCGACATAATTTCACTGAGTCTTGGAACTGCCCCGGGCTCTAGCTTCTCATCTTCTTCCGATACTCTGGATGCTGTCAGAGAGGCATTAGAAGCTGGGGTTTTCGTAATCGCAGCCGCCGGGAACAGAGACCCGCAACAAAACCTCTCAGACGTGTCCTCGCCTGCGAGCCTATCTGGGGTGATTGCTGTCGGAGCTCATGATAGAAACGGAGAACCATGGCTCGATAGTGCCGAAGGATCTCCAACCGACCCAGAAACCGGGAAACAACGAGTATTCCCGAATCAGAAACCTGAAATCATAGCCCCGGGAGTTGATCTATGGTCTTGTAGGGACAGTGAAAGGGACCCACCTTATGCATTCTCAACCGGGACTAGCGACTCTACGGTATTAGTAACCGGGGCTCTCGCTTTGATTCTCTCGATGCACGGCGAGGAAATTGCCGGGGAAAACGGAATCATCGACCAACATGAAATGGAGCTGGTCAAAGTGGCTCTTGCAAACTCTGCTAGGACCGATTTCGCACAATCCGAAAACCATGATCCAAAGAAGGGTTATGGCATACTTGACGCACAAGAATGGTCTAGGCAAGTAGAAATTGAGTTTGGAATAGGGCAATAAGACACTCTATTGCAAATTATCGATGAAACTATTTGGCCCTATGGTTAAATTGTCGGAGTAGTTCGATGCATTATGGCGCGTGGAGAAAAATTGAGGTCATTCTCTTTAACCGGACTATTCTTGTTCAGCATATTACTTTCTTTGGCTCTTCCTGCAAGTACTGTTTCCGCATCAAACGAGACAACTATTGGGACAATCACTGGCACTGAGACTTGGGCTGGTGTACATACTCTTACCGGAGACGTAACAATCGCTCCTGGGGCCAAACTGATAATCAATCCCGGCGCCACAATTGAGTTTCCAAACGGGACTCACCTAGATGTTCGAGGAAGTCTCTGTGCGGGCGTCTCTTCATGTGGGGCCTCTTCAAATGCAGGACCTGCTATGAGAATAACTCTCAGGTGGAGTGAACCTGCGAATTATAGCGCAATAGGCGAATGCTATGGGATGAGCTCTGGCAATCAAGAGATAACGATAGATGACCCTTCATGCAACGAAGGGATACTCATGAGGAGCTCAATCGATCTTTCTGAGACTGGACTAAGTTATGTCACATTCGAAAGCGCTTGGGGGATCCCACAATATGTCTCTGCCGTGGGTGAGTTCCGGTACGCGGCTCTCGTATTGGATGGTGCTAGCCCAACTCTTACCGAACTTTCATTTAACCAGATCAATACTTCCAGCGTCTTGACGACCAACCTGGCTCAACCTACTTTCAATGGGGGCGAATTCGTCGTAGGTTCTGATGAAAGCAAGAGTATCGTTGGAGCGGCGCTCCAGATATACTCTTCAGGGTCATCAGTGAGCCCATTCACTCTTTCCGATATCACTCTCACAGGTACGGACAACGGGTGCGGCAATAGGGATGGTGGGAGGCACACAATTTGGGCCGAGGATTCGTTCATCGAGATAGATAATGCTGAAATCTCCTCCGGGGATTTCGGAATCGGTCTATGGACATCTGCAGGCAGTGTTTCAAACACGCAAATCGATGTGAACTGCAATGGCATCGACCTCAATGGTAAGAAGGCAGTAGGGGGGACTTCCTTCGACTTCCAGATTTCGGATAATGAAATCACGACAGCCGACGGCGCGGGAGTTTTTGCCGCTGCTGGCGCACTGATTACATTGGCAAACAACGACATTAGCGGCGCAGCGGAAGGCTCAGGAATAGTGGTGAGCAATAGCAAGGCCAATATTCACGAAAACGAAATCGGACCAATAGGCGGGTACTTTGGGCTATGGTTGGGGGGTTCTTACGACGTCATCGCAGAGAACAACTCCATTTTCGACACTACGCTGACTCCAGTAGTGGCCGGATGGTACTCATCCGCGATCCAAGCAGCTTCCAGGCTATATCTGGCAAACAACTCAATCTCCTATGACGGAACTGGGACATGTGGCAGCCAAACCAATTGGGGAGGCGCCTTCCCCTGTCCAGTATTGCATGCTTACGTCACAGGGGTGACCATGTATGACAACATCATAACTGCAGGCGGAACTGCCGATGGGATACGTGCAGTAGGATCTCTTTTGGATATTCAGCGTAACTCATTCGATGTCCAGGGGACTGGTGCCGTGATCAAGAATTACGACAGCGGCTATTCGGCATCTCAGCAAATCGGATCACTCGCTTACTTCGCTCAAAACGACTGGAACCAAGCAGAGTCAGTATACAACGTGACAAAAAGCTCAGTCACTGCTCAGTCGGAATACATACCCTCCCCTCCAATCGGTGAATACCCCGTTCGACTATCTTGGCCAGATCAAGAGGCATGGCCCGACAACCAATTCCAGGGTGCGATTATCCCAACTCCAGTAAAGGATTGTAATAATTGCCAGAACATGACTCCGAGGAACTTCCCATTGGGAGTTAGCATGGACAACAACTCAACAGTATTCACATTCGCTGATCTGACGAACTTGGAGCTCTCCAATGTCAAGATTGCGACACAGCCAACACACTACGCGGTTCAGGTCAGCAGAGCCGAATTAGTTAGGTTCCAGACACTTATCGATGGCGAAAAGGTAAGTGATGCCTTAGTCGTCGTAGAGGATGCGCTGGGCAACGACCTGTATAGGGTGAACACCGGAGGAGATGGTTTCACGCCTTGGGTGGCCCTTCCCTCCAACTTCCATCTTGACTTCAGAGGACTAGGCGGGGGAGATAATCCAGACGGTTTCGCTGATGACGAGTACGAGGACTCTTGTTCCGATGGCATCGACAACGATGGGGACCTCACTATCGACACCGAAGATCCCAGTTGCGATTACTCAGCGGGAACTAGGGAACTATCGATGTACAGGTATACCGCATATAGATTCGGTTATGGCTACTATTCGGGACAGTTCACCCTCGAGGAAAACTCCCTCGAGGTGACCGCGCACCTCGAGAACGAAGCTCCAACCGTCATGGTCACGGAGAATGACGGGCACTCTTTCAGGAGGGTTGTCAACATCACTGGGAGCGCCCATGATGGGACATTGGCGAACGCTTACCTATCCGACGAGAGGGCCCAATGGGACCAAGGAGGCTATGTCCATGCCGTCCAAGTGAGAAATCCTTTCACCGGCTCTTGGGAAGGTGCTGAGTTCGCTGTGGACACAAGTGGTGCAGATCAGGGCGAGGTAACTCGTTTCAACAGGCCATTCAGTTCTTGGTACTACAGTCTCGACATGTCCGAACTAGCCGCTGAAGGGGATTATACGTTCGAATTCAGAGCATTTGACGGCATAGACTACAGCCCTGTAGTTTCTCGAACAATAAAACTCAATACTCAACCCCCCAGTATATTCGTCACCACTCCCAGCTCATTCTCACAACACGATGAAGGCTCTGTAATTTTCGAAGGCTACTCCCAAGACCCATATGGGTGCCCAGACAATTGCAATTCTGATATCGGCTCGATATTCATGATGATTTCATCCTCAACGGCAGGGCTTCTAGGAACGACCGAAATTGAGTCGAACACCGATGGAACTTGGCAATTCGAATGGTCATTCACTGGGGCAAGGGTACTATCGACATACACCTACACAATTTGGGCGTCGGATTCAGATTTCTGCATTGGGGTTGTTGACGAGTGCCAGCCGGTAATTCTGACCCTGACAATCGACAATAGGAATAGTCAGCCCACGATTAGCGTCAATGAGCCAATCTCAGGGACGCGAATCTCTTCTGCATTGGATACTGTCGTATCGGGAGTGGCGAGGGACTTCGATGGCGGTGTAACTAGGGTAGACATGGAAGTAAAGGATATTTCAAATGACTATACGATAGTCTTCGATGAGAGGACCAGTGATTTCACCGAAGATGGAGTATGGGAGATCGAGTGGGATACGACAGACCTGCGACACGATGCCGAATACTTGCTACGTTTCCGCTCTTATGACGGGATCGACTACAGCAGTTGGTCAGAAGTAAGAATAGTGATAGACAACCCACCAAATGCCAACAACAACCAACCAGAATTCGACTCATCCGGATGGCAAAGTGAAATCACGCTCTATTGCGACTCAGAATCAAACTCTGTAAACAAGTGTACAACGGCTGAGATAGATCTGAATGAATTTTTCACCGATGCGGACAATGACATCCAATTCATCTCCGTCTACAATGACACATCAATAGGGTCTGACGACAGGCACCCACTTGTAGTCGGCGTTGGGACTGATGGAGTTGCACGCTACGATCCCGCTGATATGCTATTCTTCGACGATGACATGGACACTTGGACTCTGACAAACGTTATCTTCATCGCAACCGACTCATGGGACTCGCGAGTCAACTCAAACCCCGTCACTTTCAGAGTGGTCCCTCTACTATTCACGATTCACGAACCCGAACAATCTTGGGTGGAAGAAGGGGAAATGGCAATTTATTCTGGAATCGGACTCCCTGGAAAGCAAGTTTCCGTTTTGATAGGTGGCAATCCCGTGAACAATACGATAGTATCCGACGATGGAACATGGGAGTTGGGCATCCCAGCCTCCAGGATAAAGGGGGAATCATCAGTACCCGAATTCACCTATGCCGGCCAATCCTCTGAAGTTAGTGCAATCAGCAAGGGAGAGCCAACAGGCGACCCAATTAACTGGGGTTTGATTATTGCAGTTTCCGTTCTGGCAATCCTCTCACTGGTCGCACTTGCATACTTCACCGGATTCATAGGGATCGAATTTGACGAGGAACACGAGTACGACAAGACAGGCGATGACTACAACAAGACCCCCTCCAAAATCCCTGAAGATTTCCGCGAAGAGGAAGAAAAGAGCACCTTGGAGCGATATGAAGACCACCCCGGTTGGCTTTGGGACGCATCTTCTGAGGAATGGGTGCCAGATCCAGATTTTCAAGGATAATGTATATTCCAAGTTCTACCAACATTTGTATATTGAGTGAGATTGTGTTGGCCATATGGCATCGAGCCCTTCCACCCGTCCAGGAGTCCAGGAGAGGATTTTCCTGCACCTTAGTGACTACGTAGACCATAGTGACAAGGTCGAGGTCCCATTTGCATTGTCCCAAATGGGAATCGCCAATGCAGTCTCAATCGCTCGCTCCAATGTTCCCAGAGCAATTTCCGGGATGAAGGAGGCTGGACACCTAATCGAGAGACAGGCTCACGTAACCGGAGTATCACGGAAAAGGAAGGCATACTTCCTAACCGATGAGGGGGCCAAGGTTGCAGATGAGATTTGGACGAGGATTTCAGAGACTGATGTGAGGGTGGTTTTCTCCGATGGTCGCTCCGAGACCACATCACTGGCGGACGCATTGGAGAGTACTGACCTCCCTCTTAGACATGTAGATATGTTGCGCTATATGGATGATTCAGGGACTATCGACCTATCGGGGCTGACTCCAGAATTGGTCGAGAGGGATCTTTCTAAGCACATTGAGAAGCAATTAGTTTCCTACTTGAACGACCTCCCCAGGACTAGGAGATTCTATGGCCGGGAAAAGGAGCTAGATATCATGGCAAATCTACTGGAAGCCAAGTCAGCCTCGATCCTTGTTCCGGGTATTGCTGGAATTGGGAAGACTTCACTATCAACAAAAATACTCGATCGATTCACTCACAGGAGGAACCTTCTCTACCATCGATGCCAGGACTGGGAGGGTTCTCGGGCATTCCTGGAAGCATGTGCAGAATGGCTCTCTGCAGTCGGCAACAACGATCTTTCCGACTACCTTTCGTCATCTCCGGTTCCTCAAACAAGCATGGCAGTGAATATGATTGCTAATGGGTTATCTGATGCCCCTTCATTGATTGTGATAGACGATTTACACAAGGTCGGTGATGAAACACTTTACTCTATTCTTAGAGAACTAACCTTGAGGATTAACACACTCAAGGACGTCGGATTGGTGATGTTTTCCCGTTCATTCAGGATGGTAGTACCAGAATCCGATCAGTCAGGCAATATCGTCACCCTGGTAATGCCTCTCCAGGGCCTGGACGCTGAGTCGAGTAGGCAGATTCTCACGGCGATGCCGAAAATTGACTCAGACCAGTTTACTCATATTTATTCACTATCTAGGGGCCATCCACTGATTCTAGAGCTGATCAATAGGGGAAACGTAGCCGAGACATTCCATGCCACACTCGAGGCCTTTGTAGAAAAGGAGATTTTCAGCAGACTCTCAGGGTCGGAGAAACGCCTTCTAGGGGCTATTGCAGTTTTCCGTGAACCTATTCCCGTTCAAGCCATCCATCAGGTTGAGGGTAGCGTAGACCTACTCGATGATCTTGTAGAGAAGGGACTGGCCCGTCAATCCGACGCTGAGAATTTCGATGTCCACGATCTCGTTAGAGAATTCCTTCTAAGGTCCATGGACGAGGAAATGAAGACTTCCCTCCATGCTGCTTCAGTTAATTGGTATAGGGATAAGAAGGAAGATGCTGCAGATCGAATCGAATTCATCTATCACCTCAGCCATACCGGGGACGAGGATGGGATTGCAGAGGTTCTACTTTCAGAAGGTCATGGACTGGTTAGCTCGGGTCACACGGAATTACTTACAATTCTAAATTCTCTAGAAAGCAGCGATTTTGACTCAAAAAGCAGAGGCCTAATTAGAGAACTGAAGGGAGATATTCTGACCATTCAAGGGAGGTGGGATGAAGCCGAAGAAGAATACGACGCTGCAACCAAACATTTCGGAGGCGGACCTCCTGGTGGCGAACTTGCCCGGCTGCTTTCTGCAAGGGCGGATATCGCTGTAAAGAGGGGGGCCATGGATGATGCACTCGAACTACACAGGAAAGCCCTAGAGATACAGATAGGAATTAGAGATGCAGTAGGGGCAGCAAGAAGTTACAACAACATGGGTCATATTTTCCGTCGAAGGAGGGACTCTCGTAGAGCCCTAGAGGTGTATGGAAATGTCGAGGATCTTCTCGAAAAGGAGAAAGATCCAGATTTGAACGATGCTAGGATTAGACTTGCATCAGCATTCATAGAAATGGGGGAGTTGGACAGGGCAAGGGAGCATGCCCTTTTCTCCTACGAGGATACGAAGGACACTCATCAGGAGTTCCTCCATGCTAGATCCCGAGCAGTTCTAGGGAGGTACTATGCAAAGATATCAGACAACGACCTTGCACTTTTCCACTACTCGGGGGCTCTAGAGACTCTATCCGATCAAAACGATCCCCAGAGTACCGTTGAGGTCGAAATGCTCCTCGGTCAGGTGCTAATTGATGCTGGTCGTAGGGATGAGGCCGCAGAGCACTACCTCAATGGTTTAGCCGTCGCCGAAGCAAACGACTTCCGGATGCTACAGGGGGAATTACTTGCAAGGCTAGGAGAGGTAGAGTCCGATCGATCTCAGAGGATGGATTACCTCCAGAGGTCCCTTTCACTATTCAGGGATCTTGGGGCCGTAGGGCGGATGAAAGAAGTTCAAAATTCAGTCCACAGGGCAGTCATGGGGAGATAGTCAAGCAACTGCGATATTCGTCGGCTCAGACTGACCGGTCCAATAACTAAATTCAGGACCCAGTTGCTTGGAAATCGAGATATTGCCTGTAAATTCATCGCCAATAGCCATCAACACTTCACTCTCGGCCAAATGGGGTGCGTTATTCTTCTCAGAAAGGTGACACAGGACAATGCTCTCCAAATCTTCGTGCAATACTTCCAGCAGTATGTCTCCTGCCTGCCTGTTGGATAAATGGCCCCCTCTACCTGTAATTCTCCTCTTCAATGAGTCTGGATAAGGTCCACTGACCAACCTCTGATGATCGTAGTTCGCTTCAATAGAAATGTGTTTACAACCGGATAAATGTTTGATTAGATCCTGTGGAGCTTCTCCCAAATCAGTTACAATTGCGGCCCGATCACCACTCCCATCGCTGGCAATCAGGGCGACATTGTCCGCATCATCATGAGGCACGGGGACCGGCAGCATACTGAGTTCTGACGAGAACTGGACCCTCTCCAGATTCCCAAACATTTTACATTCTTCTTCCAAATCCCAACCCATTTTTTTGGCGGTTCCCATGTTGCAATAAAGGTTCGAACCCCACTTCTTAGCAGCCCTAAGTGCCGATCCAGAATGGTCCTTGTGATGGTGGGTTATGACAATAGAATCGATAGATTCAGCCTCAAATCCTGCTATAGAAAGCCTCTTCTCAGTTTGTTTGAGGCTGAAACCACAATCCACTAAAACATTGCAGTTTCCAGAACTGACAATGGTGGCATTTCCACGACTGCCAGAACCTAAGTGAGTTATTCCAATGCCCATGAAATAATTCGCGACCCCAGACGACCTTTCAACAAATCCATCCCCCCGAGCTAATAATTACTATTTTTTGACGTCTAAATTATTTCTAGTCCTACTAAAGGCATATGTCCGAACGACGCTCCATCACCATGATAAATCTCTGAACCCGGGATTTTGCATAGAGGCATGCGAATGCGTAGGAAGCAAACAGCTTTACTCGTTACAATGCTGATTTTCTCTAGCCTTGTATTCATCTCCCAGACGCGTCCCCAATCCCCAGTATCTTCCACCGACCCAAATCTCGCCGAGGGGACCGAATCTCCAGTAACCGATCAAGATGGTGACTTAATGCCAGATCTATTTGAGGTAATTTTTGGAGAGTCGGTGGAGATAGAAACAGCAACATTCCAGGGCACAATATCCGGTCTCGATCCGTCCGATTCAACCGATAATTCGACTGATTACGACAGAGATGGATTAACTGCGCTGCAGGAATACTGCTGGCCATATACGTTGGATAAGTGCTTTGAAGATAGGAACACACTAACTGGAAAATCTCCCGAGGAAAGTGAATCCGGATTGAGGGAGTATCTGGATCCGAGATCTTCGGATACCGATGGAGATGGATTGCCGGACGGTTATGAGGTACACATGTGCACTTTGGGAGGTCTGTACAAAAAAGATCCAAACGACCCATTGAATTCAAACAATTTCTGGGAATGCCGATATTTCGACCCACTTGATCCTAGTGATATCAACATAGATTTCGACAGATGTGAGGCAGACTTCAGTTGGGGGTGTGGTGACGGATTCGATTTCAATAGCGATGGCACCATAGATCTTGGGGAAATGTTCACCAATGTAGAGGAATACTCCCTAGGAACTCCGCAGGATTGGATAACCGAGAGGGATGGACTATGGTGCTGGGGGACTATTGAAGGCCTTACCGAAGACTCGTGTCAGACACAATTTGAGAGGCCAACCGGGGAATCAGGTTGGATGGGTACTGATCCTAGATTCTCAGACTCAGACTACTTCTTCTGGGATGAAATAGCCCCGGTTCCATTGGAAGTCTTGGGAGATGGCATTCCTGATGGCTGGGAGGCTCAATACGGACTCGATCCCCTGAATTCCAGTGATGCGATAATTGACAGCGATCAAGACGGATGGGACAAAGACAAGGACGGATTCATTACCCAGGATGTAACTATCGGAACTTCTCAGTGGGGAGAGTCATTCAGCAACTTCGAAGAATACTCGGTGGACTTCGATGAAAATTCTGGAGTGATACCGGGAGTCAGAGGGATCGAAATTTCTTCCGATTCCGAGAATTTTGTCAATTTCGATCATTCAACAGCAATTGGACTAGTAGACTCTGCTGTGCATAGCATTATTTCTGATCAATCAAGAGAGAGGTTGTTGGTTGGGAGTAAATACGGAATTACAGCATTAGACCCATTTAGGGGCATTTCCACTTCATTTGAATTCTCACCGGGAATAGAATTGTACACAATGGAGAGGAACTCCGTAGGAAGTATAGATTTCTTGATGTTGGGTTCAAACTTGGGTTTGCATACAGTAATTCTGGAAAATGGACTCCCAAATATGGATACCCTAGTCACTCATGATCTAGGGGGTGCCAGTGTCATTTTCCGACTCTCCTCCGACTCCTTTGACTCGGGAGTGTTGATTATGGGAAAGGGTGGTGTATGGCGCACAACATTCTCGGAGGAAGGACAATCTCTGTTGACTTCTGACCCGATTTTCGTAGAGTCCCTATCTTCCATGCTAGGGAAGTCTAACGCAACAGCTACCTCAGCCGGCCACTCAAAGATTTTCGGAAGGACCCCAATCTTGCTAATTGGGACTGATTATGGCCTAATAGCATGGAATTCTACTGACGGCTCTGATAATGATGGGATGCCATGGTGGGTATTCACAAGGAATAACGCCGATGAATTCGTTAGCCCCGATATTCTAGACTCTACCAAGACTGCATCTGTCAATTCTATTTTGGTGGAAATTTCCGAACAAGGATCCGACGATGTTTGGCTGGGCATGGGCGGAGGACTCCACCTAATCACAATGGACCTGTTTATTTCTCAACCAAGGGAGTCCATCAACAACGATAGGATGCTAAATCTGGAGGGGCTTCTAACAGGGGCAAATGATGTCCACTCCATACTCTCCCTTGATGGAATGGTGGTCCTGGGCTCTTCGGATGGGACTTGGTGCCTAGAAGGGGGCTCGGAAGGAATTCTGGACATTCGTCAGAATCAGACAAACATCCCTGGATTGGTCTCCTCCCTAACTTCTCTGGAGAGGGATGGGAAAACCTGGGTATTCGCAGGAATATCTCCCGGGCGATTCATGAACATAGCCCCAATGAACCCTCACTCTCATGATTCTGATCTTGATGGCATTCCAGATGGTTGGGAATTTGCATACGGACTAGATCCAACTGATCCATTCGATGCCTCGAGGGATCACGATGCCGATGGCGTATCAATTGGGGGTGGAAGTGGGCCCGGGTTCGACAGATTATGGACAAACCTGGAAGAGTATAGGTTCGTAACCCCTTCCGATTTTGGCCAAAATGGGACTGATCCCAGGATGTCCGACTCCGATGGAGACGGACTAACCGATGGCGAGGAGTATTGGGGTTGGTTCATCACCCAAACGACATTCGAATGTTACTACCTAAACCAGCAGTACCTGTGCGACTCCGAAGTTGGCACATCTGCAGAAGATGTTCACCTCGGCGGGTGGACGGGCACAGGCTCCAGTGGAGGGAGCGATCTCCCAACCGATCCGACTAATCCCGACTCGGATGGGGATGGTATGCCCGATGGATGGGAAATCAAACATCGTAGATGGATTGGTGATATCTACACGGGCGGAAATCAATGGACATTGGACCCAAATAATCCCGACGATGCTTCTGGTGATGCCGATGGTGACGGACTAACCAATCTATGCGAGTATGAATGGGAAAGATTACTCGATAGGTCGATTTCTACAGGGATAATATCGCATGGCGAATCACCCGAATCAGTACAGAATTGGACACCAACCGATCCAAACTCTGCAGACTCGGACTCAGACTCATTGCCCGATGGTTGGGAGGCTCGATATTCATGCAACTGGCCATCTTCGAACTCAGGAATAAATCCCATGAATGGATCTGATGCTTTGAATAATCCCGATGGCGATGGATTTGATGTAAACATGAACGGCATTATTGAATCCGAAGAAGCATTTGTTAATTGGATGGAGTATCACATCAAATCTGGCATTCTCCTGTCGGACTCAATTTCTTCAGGAATCATGTACCCTGAAAACCACAAGTCGGCATTAACCCACCATTCATGGCAAGGACTGGCAGACGAATCATTCGGAGAAAGAGCAGGGGAATATTACCTCTCTCTATGGGCCGGATTGCCAAACGAAGACATCGGCTCCTCAGACCCGTTAAATTCAGACTCGGATGGGGACGGTATGCCCGATGGTTGGGAGGTCTATCATGCAAGATGGAGCCTGTTTGAAAGTGATTGGACTCTAAATCCCGTTAATGAGGGGGATGGCCTTGGCGATCCAGACTTGGATGGGATGTCAAATTGGGAAGAGTATAATGCAATAGACAGCGATATTAGTGAATCAGATCCTACCATTTCATCGCCCCAATTCTACCTAACCGATGCCGCGGGAGCCCTTCTTGAAACTCCATGGATTGGGGCCGATTCGGCTCTCTCGTTTGGGCACTTCCTGACCGACGAACAGTCAAAATTGACAGGGACTTCTGCGGACCCCAATAATCCAGATACCGATGGAGACGGTTTGTTAGATGGGGTTGAGGTAATCTTTACCACTTGGAATTCAAGCTTCGGCGTTTGGACCCTGAATCCGCTCATACCCAATCAAGAGTGGTTCGACTCAGATGGAGATGGAATTGGCGATCTCGTAGAACTAAATCTGACATCAAATCTACCAATTAACGGAGAATCTTATCCAATGGGCGCACCAACATTTGGTGTGGAATCTAGAGAAATTGATGAGACAGATTTCGAAAACAGAGTCTTCCGGATTCTTTTCAGTAAAGAAGGAAGGGCCGAATTGGGGATGGAACAGTACTTGGAGTGGAAATCCGGATTGCCAGCTAAGCCACTTCTCCAGGCATTATTCGGAATTACCGATCCAAAGGATCAGGATACAGATCGGGATGGGATGAGCGATGGGTACGAGTATTGGTTCTCTGAATGGGATTTGGAGGAGAATAAGTGGACAATGAACCCCCTGACTGACACAGATGTAGGTTTTGACTCTGACGAGGACTCATTCGATTGTAACGGGGATGGGGAAATTTCCGATTCAGAGTCTTTTGATAATCTTGCAGAATATGACTCTAGGTGGTATGGGAAGAGGCTGGAGGTAGGAAACGTTCCAAATGGAACTTCTACTGTCTCATATGGCGTCGATGCAGCTAACGCCTTTATTGAAGAGAATGGGCTTTCGGACCAATCTGCATGGGGTCAAATATACTCCTTGTTTTCATCGAAAAGCCTCGACTCTTCCGAGAAGGTAGGTCTGATTAACCAATTAGATCCAGATAATTTCAACAAATCTCTAATTGGAATTAGCGACCCCACTCATGCTGATTCTGATGGCGATGGAATGCCAGACGGTTGGGAATACTGCTATTCAATTTATACAGAGGTCTTGCCAGTAAACTCATTCCGTTGGTCATTAAATCCTCTTAATCCATTGGATGCCGATTATGACCCAGATGAGGATGGTTGGTTAGACAGGGGCATTCTGGACTCTCCGGCAATCCAAGGAAAATGGGACTCTAGAATTTTCACGCCCTACTCCCAAGATAAGCAATTTGAAAATGGGGCAGCACCACTATATTTCACAAATATTATGGAATATGATAATGGAACCGGGCCACTCGATCCAGACTCCGACTCCGACTCAATAATCATGATTCCAGTTATAGTGGAAGGGGTGGTGGTTGACTACCAGCAGGACATGAGCCTATCAGACGGGAGAGAGCTGTTCAAGTATGGGACAAATCCACTTGACAATGACACCGACGGGGATATGATGCCTGACTTCTATGAGTATTATCATGGGTGGAATGAGACCAACGACAACTGGTCTTCTTTCATGAAGATCAAAGTCCAGTGGACAGAGGTCACCCCTCAGAACTGGAAGCCAATCAGGTTCTCGGACGGAGATATATTGAGGCCGGAACTAGATTGGAATTGGTTTACCCATGACCCGACGGATCCTTCCGATGCGACACAAGATGCAGATAATGATGGGGAGTGGGATTGTTCAGGAGGTGTTTGTGAATATGTCCCATACAACAACTTCCAAGAGTATTATGCAGTAGTAAACGCGACCCTATCTTCACCTTCCATTGTCCGTGCTTCAACATTGTTCGACTGCTCCGGCGAAGAGGTGGAGGAATGGTGGCAACTTAGGGAGACTCTCCTCGGCACCTGTTCGGGCTCGACTTCACTCTCTTCCAACTATTTGCGGATTAACAAAATCAATGACGAGGACCAACTCTACGCATTAATAGTACAAGATAATGACTTGACATACTTCGATGTTAACTCTAGTGACGATATTATTCACGTCAATGGTGAATGGACCGACGAGTACAACAGGCTTGCCGGCGATCGAAATCACTTGCCTAATCCTGGTCTGGGAGAATATGCATTTGGATGGTGGATTCTAGATATCGATGGGGACATGGTTGCTGACGGCACCGACCCCACAAATTGGGACACCGATGGAGATTGGTTGAACGACTTCTTCGAAATTGATGACGACCTACTTGATGGAATTAGGGGCAACAGCGGTTCGCCGATTCGCTACGATGACAGAACTTCCTGAACTCAACACTTCATTTGCCACCCTCTCCTCAGATATCCATGAGCAGCGGTGAGCGACACGTTCCCGGGCCCGATGCACCACCTAACGAAAAACTCCTATTCCTTAGAGAAAACATGGTCCACCTAACAAATCAACTCAGTATGCCAATCATCGAAGTTGCTCTTGTCATCTCAAAATACATCCGAATAGTCCTCGACTCACTTCAGAAAACAGCCATTGAAGAAGGTGAAGAATTACCTGAAATGCTACTAAATCCACTTCCTGGAAACTCTGAACTAACCGAAAATAATTCTGGCATAGCATCATTCCCACTTGAGAAGTTGATTGACAGAGTCGATCAGGACAGGATGGACATTCTAGACACCCTAGTAAGGACAATACTCAATGAGAGCCAACTAGAATTTGTTTCCGCGCTTCGAGAGTTTAGGGACTGGGAGTTAGAAATCCGCAATCAACTCTCCAACGTATCTAGCCCAGGAGGACTATTTAGCCCACTCTCACTTGATGATGACTTCTAGCTATTCATTGATTCTGATGATGCCACTATTCCGCTGGAAACCCACCATGCATCTGCTATTGACCAGACGAAAAGAAAAGGCCATAGAAATGCAGGAATAAGTGGGAACTGAATTAGAAACCATTCTCCCCCCTTCCTATGTTGGCGATTGAAGTGCTGACCCAGGAATAGAAATGGGACAAGCGAAAGAGCAACTGCAAAAAGAGGACGTATTGCACCCCAAGGGCCAACGCCTCCGCTCAACTCGCCCCAAATTGCAGAAATGACCCCAAGAGGTCTGAAACCACTCTCTTCCGAGGGCTCCACTCGGACTACGAACTCCCCTTCCACATTGTTTGCGGTAATTGTAAGCGGATGAATTTGCCGACCAAAATCTCATAGAAAACAACAACAATGAGCATCGATTGGGAAAACCATGCATGGGGGGGTAATAGTCACTGGATTTGAGCCATTTTCCCATCACATTCGCAATATTTCTCAACAAGTTGTAGATTTACTCTCAACAGAATCAATATCAGATTTCAAGATTAGTACGTCAATACTTACGGTAGACGAATCCGGATCAAGGGAGGTATCGGAAAGGATAGATAGCGGAGAAAATATCGGTGCAGTATTGCATTTAGGTTTCTCAGAAAATGCCAATGAAATTTTACTCGAGAGGAGTGCTAGAAATATTTTCCATATGGAAATTGAAGATAACTCCGGTAGGCGCATTCCTTCAGGGAAGATCTCCGACGGAAAGCCGATTTTTGAAACAAAGGTTCCCATAAATTTCATTGAAAATTACTTAAGTGAAATTTCTAAAATTAGGTGGAACGACGATGCAGGCGGTTTTGTATGCAATGAGACATATTTTCGTTCACTACAATCTTCCTCTAGTATGCAATTTCCGATAGTACTCTTTGCCCATCTCCCGGACGAGAGGGTATTGCCCGCCGAAGAACAATGTAGAATCATCATATCGATATGCAAGTCCCTCAATAAGTTACTTTTGGCCTAAACAACCCTTCTCTTACTTCCGGACTCGAACCATTCGGATGCATCTCCAGTTTCATTCATGGCTAACTCGTCACCGACCTCTCTTGGTACAATTTCTCTGCCATTATGCCATGTGGCCTGTTCAAGCCATATTACAATGTCTCTCCCAGTCAGAGTAATTTCCATAGTCCCTCCAAGGGGGCTTCCCTCTAGGACAAAGGAGACCTTGCCTATTGATGCGGACTGTCTAGATAGGCTGAAAACGGTCCCTTCGTCATCGGAATGCATAGCCATAGCATCAAGAGCAGTGTCTAGGACTCTAGCCTCTCTCAATTTAGATAACAGGTTGTCGAGCGAATCCGCCTTCCCAATTATCTCCTCGGACTCCCTTCTTACTGGGAAATCAGATCTTTCTAGATTTTTATCAGGAATCCAATCAGGAAAAATCGAACGAACCGAATGGATGACTTTTGCAGGGTCATCGTGACTTCTGACAATAGTAGAAACTAGAATCTCTGGCTCCATATGTTCTCGAACAAATGACAACTAATAGTGATAACCGGGCACAACTCGGTTTGCGAGAAAATTCAAACCACTAACAATCGACGAAAAGATATGGCCCAACGTTCCCGGTTGGTTTCGTTTGCCCTGTTATTGATTCCGAACATTCTCCTATTTTCTTTCAGGATACTCTCTCCTGAACTTAATGAAGCACTTTCCAATGATACTTTTGGGCAAACAGTAGCTCATTCGTTGGCTCTGTTAATCGGGCTAATCTTGGCATATCGTAATTCTGTTGTACATGATCATGAATTCCTTCGCTCCAAGGCAATTAGCGATTTATCGAAGACATACAAATTGGAGGACAGAGGACTTTGGGAAAAGGGCGAAGTAGCAATTCAAAGGCTGGAAGCAAGAGCCTTTTCCGAATTCAAAGGCAGAAAGGCATCCGCTTCTAGAAGAAGAATGCAGGGGATGATCGGCGAGATAAATAGGGAATCCCAGGAAATCGAACAAAAGATGAGCGATGATTCGGATTATTCTGTAGCAGTAGATGGAATCGAACAGAAGGAAAACGCCGAAGAAAAACAACAGGAAAAAACCAACCCCATCTCTCGTTTTTCTAACTTCATTTC
>NYST01000019.1 GCA_002683155.1 Methanobacteriota archaeon
ACAGGATCATGAATTCGAAGAATGCGTCTCTGAATGACTGATCACCATCTCCTGACTTGCTGACCCAACCCTTGACACTGCCGTCCTTTTCGTACAGAACTGTCAACCCGTACTTGCCGCTTTCCTCATCGAAGTCATACTGGAAGTCGTACCTCTCATGGTCATCCTCCAACTCCAGAGGAGCGAAACCAACAGCAAGTATTGCAACAACCGAATATACGCCGAGCGACCAACTAAGAACCCTCTTCGTGCCAAACCTGTCTGCAAGCTTACCCCCTACAACAGTAGCCGGAATGGCTGTGATATTCACCATAAGCAGCAGAACGAAATTCATTGACGGATTTATCCTCAGAACAGAGTCTCCAAAGGCTGACGCCATTCCTCCGATCGTGTTAATTCCGTCAAAGAAAAGAAGGAAGGAAAGGAGGTATATGGCCAGAATCTTGAATTTTCTGACTTCTCCGAAGGTCTTCCTAACCTCTCTCATCCCATCAAATACCGCATCCTTGACAGAATCATACTGCTTGGGTCTGGGTATCTCGGGCTCTGGAGTATTTCTGAAGAGAGCCATTCCAAAACCTAGCCACCACAGTGCAGTAGTCACGAATACGAAACTTAGTACCCAGGGGCTCCATTTTGTGGACATCCCGAAGAAGCCGGTCTCCCCGACTACAAGATGTACAATCAGAATTGTAGAACCGCCGAAGAATCCGTACGCAGTACCCCAACTAGACACATGATCCATTTGTGCCTTTTCGGCAAGGTATGGCATGAATGCATAGTAAATCACATTCCCACCAGAGAATCCAATGTTGCCGATTACCAGGCAGAATGCGAGAAACTTGTAATCCGACCCCGAACCAAGATGTGGCGCAACCCCCATCATTCCGGTGAAAATCACTCCTACGATTGTGTAAGCCCACAGAATCTTCTTCTTTATCGGCATCCTGTCAGCTATTGCTCCGATTACTGGGCTTACGATGGCTACGAAAAGACTCGCAGCACCTAGGACAATGGCGTAGAAAGTATCTCCAGTTACTACCATGCTGCCTACTTCGGTACCTCCACCAGTTGCTAATTCGAACATGCTAGACATTAGCTGAGGCACTAGGACAGTCAGTACGGTAAGGGCGAAAGCCTGGTTCGCCCAATCATACCAGTACCACCCTCTCAGAGACCGGTTTCTCTCATCACTCATTCCTTCAATCGTTCCAAAACCCATGACAACCCTTCTCTCGGACATATTGTAGGGGTTTAGTGTATTCCAATACATCTAGTGAGAAAACGCTACGATAAGCATGCCAATTCAAGTGCAAAGAGTAGAGCGCGTAACATGGCGCACTCTTGTGGAATATTGGGGAACGGCTCCAAGGCCGTCAAAATTCACCATCTGGTCAAGGCACCAGAGAACACTCCCAAGTCAATATCATTCAGAGAGTCATGGGACGCCAGTAGGCCGGTTACAGTTTACAAGACCCCAGAAAATCTCCCAGATGGGACACCATGCACTGCCGCAACTGTCATCCTCAGATCCAAGGGATGTGCTTGGTGGTGGAAGTCAGGATGCACTTTCTGTGGCTACTTCAATGACGTCAGAGACGACGTCTCTGCGGATGATATGTTTTCTCAGTGGGATTATGCTAAGAAAAAAACAAACCAGTTTGAAGGGTGCAAGATGGTCAAGGTGTATACATCTGGTACATTCTTCGAGGATAGGGAGAATCCACCAGAGTGGCAGGAGGTTGTTCTAAAGGAGACAGCAGAAATGGGGCTTCATCTTGTCGTAGAGGCACAAGCTCAGATGTGCACCCCAGAGAAGATTGAATGGGTTGCTGCCCGACATCCGGGATGCACCGTGGCAATCGGACTAGAGGCTTACGACGATAGTGTACTACGATTCCACGTCAACAAGGGATTCACGACCAAGCAATGGCATAGGGCAGTCGAAATGCTGAGAGAAAATGACTTGCGTGTGAAGACATACCTATTGTTCAAGCCTCCATTCATGTCAGAGGGGGAAGCACTCAAGCACACTACCTCATGGTTGGTTGATGTTGCCAAATACTCCGACGAAGTCTCCGTGAACCCAATGAACATACAGAAGAATACGATAGTTGACCGGCTTTTCCGGAATAAGGAATACAGAACGCCATGGCTTTGGTCATTGGTTGAGATGATCAAGCGGGCCCATCATGAAATGGATGGAGTCAACTGCCGAATTATCGTTCACCCAACTGCAGGGGGAAAGATTCGTGGAGCTCACAATTGTGGCTCGTGCGATTCGGAGGTAGTAGCATCTATCGAGAGATATTCAGTGTCAGGAGATCCGGAGGAGTTCAACCACTTGGAATGCTCATGTGAGTCACACTGGAGAGCAGAGCTGGAAAACGATCTAAACCTCCCAGTTACACTAGGATTTGGCACCTTCCGTCGTGGAAACCCGACTGACCTAGTTCGTGCCCCTTGAGTCAATTGACAAACTGTGCACGCCCAATGCTTAAGGGCAAATCTCCGGTGGTAGAGTCGGAATTGTACAATTCCGGGGTGATTGATTGTCCGATGACAGGTCCACTTTGATAGGAGAGTTCCTCCAAGGCGAGGGCGAGCCATCGTCTTCTTGGGTGATGCTGGCGATGGGCTTCGTTTCCACGATGGTGTTCCTGATTCTTTATGGAATACTGTTCCCAAGCAGCGATCTTCCGGTCATTTCCTCAGTTCTTCCTGTTTTTGATGGCGTATTCGACTCAGGAATTTGGTTCTTCATCCTAGGTGCCATGATTGGCGTCTTCGCCATATTGGGGACGATGCTAACTGAGGCAACAAGTGAGTGAGGTGAAAAGATGGGAATAATCACATCAATGTCCGTCTTTTGGTTAGCCACTCTCGTTGTTTTCGTTCTGGTCAATAGAGGGATATGGGTTTTCACCGATGTTTCAAAGAGCATGAGCATGTTCATGCTCGAGAAAGCACTTGGCCCCCCAATAGACTTCGTTGAAGGGAAGCGCGGCTCTGCAGCAACTACGTGGATAATCCAAGGGGCACTATGGCTAATTCCTGCATCGGTAATTACTTTCTGTGGTCTATGGCTTTCACATGACCCGGAAGCACTCCACAGCCTTTCTTCATGGGGCCTGAACCCCGCTTCAAGCTCCCTACTGACCTCCGGATTCCTAGTGGCCATTTACGGTTCGGTAGGGATGCTCCTAATCGGATCATCAATGCACATCGTCCCCGAGCTGGGAGGGACAACTCTGGCCACTGAGAAGAACGCCACACTGATGTCTTTCGTATGGACACTATCAGTAATCGTGATGTTCATCGCAGCAAACAAGCCCGAGATTGTTGGTATCAAGATAATGCCACTCGCGACCCTTCTGACTAATCTGGCCCTCATTGCTGTCATCGTCAACATGCTCCTAACAGCAGCTTCTAGGACCAAGAAGATGCCATTGCCGGGGTGGATGATGATAATTGGATTGATTTCAGCCCCGCTTTCAGTGGTGGTTCTGGCGATCACCGGCCCTCTTGATTCAGGCACAGGACAGTGGCTAGTCACTCGGATACACGGGCCGACGTCTCTCTTCCTGTTGATGTCAGGTGCGATTCTATACGGTGCTTCCAGAGGGAGCGGCAATCCACTTTGGTCTAGATCACTTGCAGCGGTTACCATGGTAGGGGCAATTTTCACAATTAATCCATTAGGACTTATCGAAGGAGAAATGGCATCCGTCTTCCTTGGGATCGATGCCGCATCTTTCGACCCCTCAAGGAACGACATCGTAGCCGGCTCATTCCTCCTGGCTCTTTCTCTAATCCCTATCATCGCTCTTTCAGCCAATGTTTTGGCTACCATGAGGGGAGATGACGTGTTCATTGAGAATCCAGATTCCCCTGGAATGCCAGAGATCAATCTGGCTGCCTTCATGGCCGTCCCCGTCTCGATTGGTGGCCTTTTCGTTCTCACAGACTATCTTACTGGAACCAATGAGCTGACAGGTGTTCACACATCCTTGGTCATGATGGGCGTCTGGGTTGTTTTCGTCCCTGCATCCATGGGGGCGGCACTTTCCATCTTCCCCGAGGTCTCCGGGAGGAACGTCCTTTCTGTCAACCGCTCGAGGTGGGCTTTCTGGCTGATGGCAGGAGGTGCATTCTCGGGGCTGGTCTTCACGATGATGGCGGACTTCTCTGACATGGCTCTCCTGGAAGCTTCAATCGAGGAGGAGAACTCCATGTCCAGCAGAATCAGAGTGTTGGGTTCAGTCCTCTTCTATGGGACAGTAATCGGCTCGATTTACCATTCATTGAACATAATCAGTGGATCATTCAGGGGTACTCTAGCCTCAGAGGGGCCAATCCCTTCCTCGACTTCAATATCAAGCCCATACAAGCTAACCAAGGAGACCACCGTGAGGAAGATCCTGGCTCAGAGGGAAGGCAAACTAGACACAGTAGTGGTCCCCGAATCTAGTACAGAAATGCCAGGAAGCCCCACTGAGTTGTGAAACGACCACATACTCAATGTGTCGATAGGCTCTGCCACCACCGGGATAGCATGAGGATAGGTCTCGTTGGGAAGCCGAACGTTGGGAAGTCAACAGCATTCTCTGCACTAACTCAGATGCCTGTTGACATAGCAAACTACCCGTTCACCACAATCGATCCGAACGTGGGAGTGACTTGGATACCATTGCAAGAGAGGTGCGCTTGCTACATTCTGAGGGAACGCCGAGAGTCCTCCGGGAGGCTAGAATCTTCCACAGTAGACGACCCGAGGAGAGGCAGCATTTGCTCTCCCAATTCAGGTTCCTGCATCGGATTCAATCGTATGGTTCCAGTGACCCTAGTTGACGTAGCGGGCTTGGTACCAGGAGCCCACGAGGGCAGGGGGAGGGGGAATCAGTTCCTCTCCGACCTCTCAAGATGTGATGCACTAATCCAGGTGGTCGACGTCTCAGGTTCAACTGACTTGGAGGGAAACCCAGTCGGCTCGGGAGGGTCCCAACCAATCGAAGAGCACCGATTCCTGATTGGGGAGTTAGACTCGTGGATTCTCGGAATAGTGGAGAACGGGTGGGACCGAGTATCCAGAAAGGCGCAAGCCGAAGGGGCCGGTGCGATTCGCGAACACGTACTCGAGAGGCTCACAGGAATAGGTGCCACGGAAAATCATGTTTCCGCAGGATTCTCATTGGTAGAGAAAGAGATGCAGCCATCTAAAGGCCCAGAATCATGGGGGCGTGAGGAGCTAAGAGCAATGTCTTCGGCCATTAGGAAGACCATGTTCCCCATCTCAGTAGCTGCCAACAAGGCAGACAACTTGGAAGAATTCGGCTCCGAGTTGCAGGCAGAAGTAGAGTCGAATGGTGGTAGAGTTGTTTTCACCAGTGCAGAGGCCGAACTAGCGCTACGTCGGGCTTCAGCCTCTGGAATGATCTCCTACCAACTTGGGGACTCAGAATTTGAACTGACTGCAGACGGCGAAGAGAAACTTTCCGAGAAGCAGAGAGCCGCCCTCTCCTCAATTTCTAGCACATTGTCTTCGTGGGATGGCGGAGGCCTTGTAGGCTTGCTTTCCGAGGTGGTGTTCGAACAACTATCCAGGATTGTAGCCTACCCAGTTCAGGACGAGACCCACTGGGTCGATGGCGACGGAAAGCCCCTGCCTGATGCAATCCTGATCCAAATGGGGACTACTGCGAAGGGGCTCGCATTCGAGGTCCATTCGGACCTTGGAGAGGGATTTGTTAGGGCCATTGACGCTAGATCTGGAAGGGTGATTGGAGCAGAACACGAACTAGTCGATGGGGATGTAGTCAGTATCCAGGCAAAGACCTAGCCGCTTGTCGGCTCAATAATCAACTCAAAGAAAACGGCAGTCCAAGTGATATCAAAATCCTCATCGTTGTCTACGAAACCAATAGGATCAGTTTCGATTGAAGCGGTTATCGTGGCAATCCATGCACCTCTGCCATTACCTCCGTCGCTCCACAACTCCCTGATATCGTTCTCATTCATCTCCTCCTCTGTGAAGGACTCTCCTGTATATCCTGGAGTGACATCCCATCGTATGGAAAAGCCACCATTGCCCATTCCTGAGCAATCCCCATCCGCGCTCTGATCCGCTATTTCCCCGGTGGAGTAACCCTCCACATCACTGAGATCGCTGACTCCGTCAACACTGTCTGTGAAACCCGGACCCGGCTCGTCATTGTCAAAGCAAGAGACTTGTAATTCCACAAATCCGATGCTCATTTCTGACTCGTCCATTAGATCAAAGAAAGTATCGTGACTTTCTCCATCACCAAGAGAAACCGATTCGCTGAGAGAGGTCGTACTCTCCTCGAAGACAACACTCAGTGAACCAGAAAGGCCAGAGGAACCACCTCCAGATATTTCATCGTCTATCAGTGAGGGAAGTGCTTCGAAATAGACGGGGAATGCAACTAGGAAAACTAGAGTTCCCGCTAGCGTCTTCACCTTCTGAGGGGTGTCTACAAGGTCTTGGAAGTCCATGGACGATTCACCCCTCGCTCTCAGAGCAACATATCAAATGCTATCCCTATCTGTACTCTATAATCTGCAATCATCAATCCTCAGAACTTTTCCAACTGCCAATTTCCAAACCTTCTTTGAAGAAAATCTTCCGAGAGTTTCTGAATTCAGGAAGGAGGTATCCAATGACCGACCTCTCCATGAATGTCCACTTCCATGGACATCTTGGAAGCATTTTCGACCACTCGAGCAAAAACCCTCTCCAATCATCACCATCGAACATCTCCGGTATTCTGAAGGAAACAAACGACATCCTACCAGAAGATCCTGGCACGTAACTCCAAGTTCGAATGGCAAGTCCCTCGGATTCTCCGGACAAGACCTTCAGGCCTAGTACTCTGGCCCTTTTTGCGATTGGCACAATTATTGCCCATCTTTGTACTAAAGTAGTCTCTTCAAAGCGAGCCATCTCCCACCCTCGACTTTCGCCGATGATGCGCATGGCCCTGATAGCTTCAGTAGGCACTATGCTTACCGGAATCTCAAGCATCCGCTCCATTAGTCTCAGACCATCCTCGAGGCCCTCGCCCATAGCGGCTTCGCGTCATTCGTTCCAATCTTTGCTTCAGCCGAATAGGGAGCCAAGACCTTCGAAACCGCCCGCTTCTTCCTCGGGCTCCTCAGCAGCTTCTTCCTGGGCCGGAGCAGCGTCAGCAGCTCCACCGGAAGCAGCAGCAGGAGCAGCCGAAGCCACTGGGGCGGCGACCGCGGTCGCCATGGCCTCATCGATGTCGACGGAGCCTAGTGAGGCGACTAGGGCCTTTACTCGAGCCCCGTCAGCCTCGACTCCTGCAGCCTTCAGCACTGAGCTGATGGCCTTGTCATCGATGTCCTTTTCTGCAGAATGCAACAACATTGCAGCATATACATATTCCATTTCATTCACCTTTTTTTTCATCCGAAGAGATCGCCGAGTCCACCGAACCCTGCATCCTCTTCCTCCTCTTCCTCATCGGCTTCAGCCTCTTCGGCATCTCCCGAATCTGTCGCCTCGGAGGGGGCGACTTCAGCACTCTGAGATGCTGCTCCTAGAGCAGCTTGCAACTCTTCATCAAGAGCCGAGGAATCTAATTGTCCAGCAAGGGACATCATACGAGCTTGTGCTCGTGAGAGTATTGCCGAGGCGGTTGCTTCGTTGACAATACCAGCCTCCAATGCAACTGAAAGAGCCTCTGAGGAGGCCTTCGAGATAAGGGTCGGAGTGGTAGTGGAGGAGAACCACCTAACATTGCAAGCCAGATTGAAAGCACCTGAAGTAGCGGAAACTATGTCGTTCCTCAAACCGTCTGTGTCAAGATCTAGATCAGATGAATGGAAGAAGTGGTCCCCTTCGATAGCTCCTGTCAGGATTAGGCCAATCTCAATCGGGTTGATTCCCAGCTTCGCTAGCATGATCCCCAGATCAGCAGAGATTTCATCTCCCTGTTGGAATGTGGTATCTTTCTGGATGGCTACTTTGCCCTTGTCTATCTTGGCAGGAATGCCTACTGCGTTGAACTCTCCAACGATTGGTCCGGGCCCGAATTCTGTTGGCCCACCGGGGACCGTCACGTCTTCCGGGAATGTCTCGCCGGCCTTTGCTGGACGCCCTTGCCGAGTCTTTTCCAATTCTCCAAAGACTTCGAACGCGTTCATAGACTCGCTGTGGACAACGCAAGGAATATGCGCTCCATCTAGAAGTGCATCAATTTCACTTTCGGGTCTTCCAGCATTGGACCAAGCGATCCTCATCAACGACTTCTTGGCCATTGTGATGCTCATTCGCTCCCTCAAGGTGTTTCGCATGTCGATCATGTTGCTGGCCGGAACGCCAGAGACATCGACTACAGCCACTACGCCTTCGCTGCTGAAAATTTCAGTCAACTCGGACACTCGATCCTTCTTCCATCCTGCCACCTTAGGAATCACAGGATCACCTCCACTCTAATCGAGGGTCCCATCGATGTCTTGACGAAGCAAGACCGAATGTTTCCAGCCCCTCGCTCAAGCTTCCCGATGACTCTGTCCCAGATGGCTACAGCGTTGGAGGTCAAGTCATCGATGCCCTGCTCCCTTGAGCCCAATGCTGTGTGAAAGGTCACCCTGTCCCTAGATCGGACAATTGCCGTGTCCTTGAGTCCCGTTGCGAGAGCAGATGGGTCCAGAGTTGGAGGCACTGGGCGAGGCATCTTCCCCCTCGGCCCTAATACGCCACCAAGGAATCTACCAACTGTCCCCATATGTGGAATCTCTGATAGGAAGAAATCGTAATGCTTGGCCAATTTCCTGGCCTTCTGTCGATCTCCACCTAGATCCTCAATTGTTGACGGATCAATTACTTCGAGACCACTTGCCTTAGCCTTGGCAGCCATCTCTCCTCCTGCAAACATGGCTATCTTGACCGGCTTGCCTCTGCCTGAGGGGAGCCTCACCTCTTCCTGAATCCTATTTGTTGGAATCTTCAGATCGACATCCTTGATTGTGAAAGAAATTTCAATAGATTCGACGAAACCCCTCTCAGGGGCCTCCTCTATTGCCTGTTGAATAGCGGTTTGCAGATTTTCTCTCATTTTTCCCACCTCTGCGGTATGCGAGGCTCATGCCTCTCCCGCAATTCGTGGCGAACCTAGCTGAAATGCTCGCTAAATTCCCCCTCGCTCATTGCGTTCAGAGCCGCCTTCGGCTCCATTCCTTCTACTCGAACTCGCATAGAAACGCATGTCCCCATAACTTCTCTGCAGCGAGCGTAAATTGACTTTCCAGTCAGACGATCCTTCTGACCCTCTGCGATCTCCTTCACCTGGTCCATTGTCAGGTCTTCAACAGATTCCTCCCATGATCCGTTGCACTTCTTCTTCCCTAGTGCTTGGATGACTTTGTGGGGGGTTTCATTCCGTGCTGACATGAAAATGACCTCTTATCGCGGAACTCGCCGACCTGCTCTCCCTATTTGATAATGCTGTAATGTGAAATAAGGCACTTCTCGGGTCACTCCACCCTCTGAGTGACCCTAACCTGGTCAGCCCTAACAGTGAGTGCAACGGGTACAGCGGCTTCGAACAACTCCACTGTAACCTCTTCCTTCGACTCGGCAACCCTGGTCACCCTTGCCGCTTGTCCTCTGAATGCGCCTCCTGAAATTTCGACTATACACCCTTCCTCGATTCCAGAAGTAGCTGCTTTCGGCTCTAGGTACGGAAGCACGTCTTCCAGAGGCGCCTCTCCACCTAGCACCTTGCTGCAGTTTTTTAGCGGGGTTACTCCCACCCCGACTCGTCCAATCAACTTCTGGACGTGATGCATTGCAGTAGCCTCTATGAAGATGAAACCCTTCATGTAATGCGGGCTGAGAACTCCAAAAATTTTGTCTTGAATGTCTTTCAGAGAACCTGTTCCAGACAACCTTGCCCTAATTTCACTTGCCACATTTTGCTCTTGACCTATCGAAGTCTTGAGTATGTAGAGGTAAGAAGCAACGTCCCCATACATTTCCTTTAGTTGGGGCGTCGCGTAGTCCTTGTCCTGAATCTTACCCGGGTCGACCCATTCGCTGTTCTTGTACAACGTACCCGGGCTGATTTCTGTCTCCTCGGTGATGAAAAGTATCGGAGTCACGTCATTGAGTCGATTCCCGTACGCGAGCCCTCTGGCCATCCCAGATCGAACCAAGCTCATCTTCTCCTTGCTAATCCCAGTGCATTCGGAAATTCTAGAAACTACAGAGTCATGATCACTAGGGTCACCGACTCCGTAGATCCCATCCCACGCACCTGGGAAGTCAGCAACCTCATCTGATCGCTGCATCAGTAGGACCTTTTCTCCGCTTCTGATGTAAACAGTATAAGCTTCTGACATTACTTACCACCTCAGTTAATCAGCCAATTGAAGAATGGAGGGAATACATTGACCATTAGAGCTAGGATGACGAAGCCAATCGCACCTAAGACAAACATTCCGATTCCACAAACTATGACGGTCTGCCTGAACTCTTGCTTCGACGGCTTCTTAGCCATCTTCAGGATTCTGGCATAGGAACCAGTCTGAAGGCCCTTTACGCGCCCTTCAATCTCGTCCTGCCAGGACTGAGCGATCCCTTCAATCGGGCCTACCTTGGGATTTTCAACTGCCATGCTAACACCTAGAAGCATCACGGCGACCTACAGATTCCATTTAAGGACAACGGGAAGGACGAGTAATTTCACTCTTCAATTTGTAAGGAATCTAACTCACGAATTCTACTGTTCTGTTTCTCAGGTTCCTCATCTGAGTATGGAGGGCTGCTCCATGTATCTGTTCGCTCTTCACTCCGGTTAGAACTAGAAGTACCCTGATGTCGCTACCCATCGAATCATCTGTTGTGACTCCCCAAATCATTCTGGCGTAAGGGTTGATGCTCTCTCGGATAATCTTCGCGCATTGTTCGGCCTCTCCGAGAGTCAGACCGGGTCCTCCGACTACGTTCACCAGTGCACCTCTTGCATCGGAGATGTCGATATCAAGAAGAGGAGATTGCAATGCCTCCATGGTTGCCTTTTCCGCGCCTTCTTCTACAGTTGCTTCACCTAGGCCAATCATCGCCACTCCGCCACCGTTCTCCATAACGGATCTAAGATCCTGGAAATCAAGATTGACCACCCCTTCCTTGGCAATCATCTCCGAAACTCCAGAAATGCTCCTCATTAGCAATTCGTCCGCAACTCTGAATGCTGCATCTAGGGGAAGATCTCTAACTCCTTCAACCTCTAGCAATCTTTCGTTTGGAAGGACGATCACTGTGTCACATACTTCCCTCAGCCTTTCTAGCCCCCATTCCGCATTCTGCCTGCGAACTGCACCTTCTGAAATAAAGGGATAGCTAACAACCGCAATCGTCAGCGCCTCGGCTGCCTTTGCGAGTCTAGCAACGACGTGCGCACTCCCTGTCCCAGTGCCGCCTCCTAGACCTGCGGTGATGAATGCCAAATCGCATTCCTCAACCTCTGTTTTCAGCACTCTCTCCGACTCGTATGCTGCTTGCTCTCCCTTCTCCGGGTCGCCCCCCGCCCCCCTGCCTCGGGCGGAGCGACCAATCAGGACCTTGTTCTCCACATTCACTCTCAATAGATGTTGAGCATCTGTGTTTACTGCCATCCCCTTGACATATTCATCATCGAACAAGCCCTCCTGCTCTAATCGGGCGACTGTGTTGGATCCACACCCTCCACAACCGAATACTCTGATCTTCGGTTGAAGGGATCTCAGTAGATTTTCCAGATCCGGGTCCTCTTCAATTTCAGGTACCTTCGGAGACTTCGTCTCATCATCCTGAAGTTCTAGAACTCTGTCAATCAGGTGCTTCACACTTCTCAGGCGAGTTGAATAGAGGATAACCATTGCCCCACTATGGAGTAGAAAGAAGAGGGTTTTCACAACCAATCTGAGTTTCCACTCAAGCAATCAGGCCGTTCCTTGTTTTGATGAATCTGACGAGGAATGTGTACACCCCACCCCATGCTGAGATAGATAACGCAAACGTCATCCCGTTCAACTCACTGTTGCCCAGTAGTAACCAATCCGCTAACCAGTGAAATGTTTCGATAGATGCTCCAGAAACATCTCCATGTGCCTGCCATGCGGTCACAATCAGAGCAACCAAGGTCAGCACCATCCTATCTGCCCTAGAGAAACCACCGTAGATTCTTCCCAGTCCGACAGATTGAGCCTGAGTACCCATGTACGATCCGAACAGAGTAAGCAGACCAGCGATATATCCCGAACTGGGGTCATCTACGAAGTCGGCATTCATCCCAATGGCGACTAGGATTCCAACATCAACGACCCTGTCAATGGTGTGGTCAAGAAAGTCCCCGTACGGGCCGTCAGTCCCCTGATGCCTGGCAAGAGCCCCGTCTAAACCATCCAGAACTCCTGCAATAAGTACAATCACTACACCACCAATGATGTATATCGCACCCTCTGTATTTCGCTCTGCGCTCATCAGCAGATAGAATGCAATTAGAGATATAGCGAGACTAGTCCAAGTAAGGACACTGGGATCCAATCCTCCCAGTCTATGTACTAAGGGGGTGATTGCCTTTGTCCAACTCTCCCTCAATTTCTCGAACATCTTAGACCTCTCCTCTGCCTACCCAATCAATCGGATTGCGGGGACTTCTTGGCTTGAATCCATCTGATGCCCACTGGAGAATTGATGCGACAACTGACTCCGCGCTATCACACGAAGTGTCAAACTCGATTATCGGGACCTCTCCGAAATCTTCCGTCCATGGCCCACCGAGAATCTCCCAATCGACATTTTCATCGATTTTTTGACTCGAGTACGACCTCTCTGCTAGTCTTTCTCGCAGCTCTCTCGGGCGGCATCTGAGAATGACTACACAGTCAACTCCCAGAAGGTGAGAGAGATGACCATCAATGATAGTCGTCTTACTGGGGCCCTGTTTCCATTCTGACTCCAATTTTTGCTGCAGTTTTTCT
>NYST01000020.1 GCA_002683155.1 Methanobacteriota archaeon
AGGAGATTCGGATCTCTGGCTAGTTGACGATGAGGTGTCTGCAAACAAATTGATTGGAAACTACTGGATGTATCTGTTCTACATAGGTTGCTGCATAGGGTCCCCAGTTGGTCTGGTTGGGATAGTGCTAGCCATCATGGTGTGGACGGACAAAAGAAAGATGCCTGACCAATTCGTAATAATTGAAAATGGGAGTGTGATTATGGATGACGTCCAAAATGAGATTTCTGTATCCGGAGTTCCTGAAGAAGCCCCCCGCCCGTTCGTAGTAGTCGAAACTCAGGGGCCAGACGCAACTCAAGAGGAGCCTGTTGATGAAACCTGGAAGGGATGGGACGAGGGTTGACAGAAAACCAAGTTTTCTCCATTATCATCTAGATTGGGTTTTTAGAGGGTGTTGACTACCCAACCTTGAGTTGGTAAGTGATGATAGGGTTCGATGAGTCCCTCAGCATCCTGGAGAATCCAACTAGACGAGAGATTCTCAGACACTTGGTCAAAGAGCCTCACTACCCACTTCAACTATCGGAATTACTCGATGTGAGCCAACAGGCGGTAGTCAAACATCTCAAGGTTCTAGAGGAAGCCGGTTTCGTAGATTCTGAAACTAAGAAATCAGACAGGGGCGGCCCACCAAAGAAGGTTTACAGGGTGAATCAGTCATTTTCGATTCGCTTGGACTTAGGGCCAGATCTGTTTAGGGCAGAGCATAGAAAGATGCCGAAAGGAATGCGACTGTCTGGAAGTCTGCCTAGTGATCTACAGAATGTTGTTGGGAGGATTGGAGGTAGGAAGACCCTACCCCTAGTTGATGCCATGGGGATTCTGTCAGAGTTGGATGCGGCTTTAGAGAACGTTGACAGGCAGAGGGACTCGATAATTGCACTCCATCAGCAGGTGATGCACAAAGTGTCTCCAAGTGTTGATCAGAGTTTCGAGTCTTATGAGGAGAGGCAACTCGCACATGCCATGATGAGACACCCTAGGAGGCCATTGGACCTGGATGCATTCTCTCAGGGGATGCGGATCCAGTCAATACACGCTGAGAAGATGATGGATACTCTAAGGGATCGACTGATGCGGGACTTCGCGACTAGTTCAGGAACTTTTGTTTCTGGAAGAGACTCGATGCCCCTGCCATGGTGGATGGCCAAGTAGGTCAGAAGACCATGTCGTCATCATCGGAGCCGGGTAAAAGGCTACTCAACTCTGAGAACCTCGCTAGGGCCTCTACACGCCTGCCCCAGATCACGTAACCCGCAACACCGAAGAGGGAGAAGGTGGCTCCAAGGATTATAGTTGGCACTGCAAACCTGACGACTAGTTCCCTCCCGACGTCGAGTGCGCCTAGAGGTGATTTCATGTTCCCAATCCTCTGTATGTTGTTGTTTTCGTCGGTCTCTACGATAGTGTTGTCAGGGTCAACCACCACTACAATGTCGTGATTACCGGGCTCGACCATGTATAGCAGGGTGATTGGGTCTGACTGACCTGTGTCCGACTGACCTATTGGCATAATGGCGTTGACGATCTGCCTGTAGACGATGTTCTCTTCTTTGCAGCCGTTCCTCTTAATGTCTGACTCCGACTGGTCCTTGCAGAGGATAATGTTCACATCGGTAGCATGGGCATTGCCCCTGTTTGTGATTAGGACGTTGATGGAAAGCATTTCCCCGATTGCTGCCTCTTTATCTGGGGCAATGACACTCTCAAGGACCAAATCAGGAGCTCTTAGGCGCATCTCGAGAATCTGTTCATTGTTATCACAATCCGGAGGTAGATTGTCGGGGAATCCGTCTGAATTGCTATCTATGGTGCACGAGTCAGTCCAAACTTCGGTTTCATCGAAATCGCCACCCTCATCGGATGATCCGTGCATAGAGAGCACTTTGATTCCCAGGTTCCTATCAGTCAGAGACGCGTCTGGAGCGACTGTTACGATTACCACCAGTTGGAGCGTGGTGTATGGCTGCATCATGGGTAGGGTTAGTGTGTTAGCAGCAGTGACATAGCAGTATTGAGGGCCGTCTCCTTGCGACAACTGCTGAGTGACTTGGTTCTCTTCCTCTACAGTTAGTTCCACGCATGGCTTCTCTAAGGGGAACTCGGTTCCGAATCCCTCTATCAGGGCATAATCTATCTCCCATGTGCTTAGAGATCCGAGGCCGGGTCTGACAGACCAGACATTCGTTACATCGTCATAGGTATGGTTGTGTATTGTTGGTTGGTCCTCGACATTGCCGAAGTTGGAGACGTTTAGTGTGTATCTGACTATTCTGCTTGGTGCAGTTGTCTTGATTTTGCTCTCAACCGTTGGATCAAGTGAGATCTGCATATCATGGAATTCTATGATAGTGGCCCGGATTACAATCTGATCCTGTAGCTTTGTCCCCTCACACGGATCCTCGGTGCAGGGGAATGGCTCCTCGCTAAGTACGTTGAAGGTGATGGTGTATTCACCTGCTAGGGTCTGCACGGGTACATTGATGGAAATTGGAACTGTCTGAGCCTCGTCCCTGTCCAATTCCTCGAAAAGAATCCTAGGGATGTCCATATCCCATACGTGAGCACCTCCCTGGCTATCTACAATTGACTCGATGGTGATATCGTACCTGTCCTGGCCGTTTCCTAGGTTCGAGACTGTTGTATTCATCTGATAGGATTGCCCTGGATAAAGATCGACAATGGTTTCTGGGACGGTCGCCTCGAGTTCGTACCTCTGGACTACGTTCGTTAGGATGAGGACTGAATCACGTACCTTTGGAGTGCCGTCTAGGTGTGCTCGTACTGTTATTGATTCGCCGATTCCAGAGGTTGCGTTGAATGGGGAGCACATCTCAGCAGTTACGGTGTAGGTAGTCCCTACTTGGGCCCAATAAATGTCCTGAACGGCTGAAGATGGGCTTCCAGGCCACTCGGAGAAGTCAAGGTCTATCGTCCAATGATCGAACCTCCATGAGTTGATGTCTGCATCCGCAGGCCTATCCATCGGGGCACCGGGAGTCGTGAATACAATATGACCAGGAGTGAAGTATTTGTTTACTTGAATCGGGAAGCTAGCACACTCTCCTGGGAGGACATACAACTTCGTATCCCCTATGTCAAAGACAATGTTCCCGGTAGTCCTGATTGAGACGTTGATCCACAGCTCTAGGACGTCAAATGTCCCTCTATCGACAGAAAGAACCGGTTCACCCGTTGACCAACCCTTCAGATATATGGCGAATGTACCAGGATCCTGTGATTCCGGTACGCTTACCTTCAGATTTCTTGTGACCGACTGTCCGGGATCAAGAGAGATTCGGAGGGGGAAGTCTATGCCCCATCCAAAAGGCAACGACCATTCATTCTGGCCATCCAAAGTAGCAGGGTCGTAGAATGCGAAGGTGTCATACACGTTCCCAGTATTCTTGATTGAAATCGAGAAAACCGCTGACTTTCCTTGCTCGACATCCACTTGGTAGTGGCTAGTGTCGAGTTCTATTCCATGGACTACGTCCATTAGGGTCAGGAGGGTTAGTTTGTTGCGAATCGCTGGATCCTTTGCAGAAGTAGCGATGATGCTGATTTGGGCCAATTCATCGTCTTTCGCCTGATAAATCGTGGGGGTTCTGACTCTGAGGTAAAGTGGGTCTATGGCCCCACCATCAAGGAAAACAGGGGTTGAGTCGAATATGGGTGTATTGTTGGTCGTGTAGAAAAGAGTGGCAGTCCAGTTGTTAGGAACACCCTCCATGGTAATTGTAAACGTGTCTCTGACTAGCTCCGCGGGCCCTGGAGTAGGGTTAGCGATTGTAAGATTGAAGGTTGTAAGTTCGCCAGGTTCGATTGTGTGATAGAATGTCTCAGCATCAGCAGGGCACTCGTATGGGTATCCCTCTATGTTTGCATTTGTTCGGATTTTATTATCACAAGCCAGAGAGAGGTCAACTAGGCCTGTAAGCACATGGACATAGCAGAGGGTCCACTTGTTTGCATTCGAGCCATCCCAGTCACATCTCTTGTCGGACCAACCTATGTGTGCCCCACTACCGAGATCATTGGCAAATGCAGGAGGCATCCCTCTGTCAAGATTGAAATCGGGGAACAAGTGATGTCCTGCTGCAGTATTGCATTCGGGCACACACATTGCTGGGCCGAGTTTGTCAGAAGTCCAATTGGTGACTGCTTGGACCTCCCATGGATCAAGGACTGAAGATGCTGCGGAATTCAAAGGGAATCCTTGTGGGTACTTCTCGTTGGTATTGTTCAGCCTAGCGTACATTATTGTCTCCTGCCACTCTGTGAAACTATAGTCAATCCAAGATAGGTGTACGTTGTCGAAAGAATCGGTAAGAATCTGTGGGGCCACAGAGCTGGGTGCAAATGGGTATTCTTCTGAGGCTCCTTCGCATTGTTCCGGGGTCGAGATTGCGCTAGAAGCAATCTGCTTTATTCCGTATGCAGGCAGGCCGTCTGACACCCCATCCCACTCTGCGGCCCCTCTCAGACGAAGCCTCGTGTAGTAAATCTCGTAGGCTCCCTCGATATCTATTCCACCAGTAGGACCGTCACAACCAGGATAGAGCCTCCCATCCTGCCAAGCTATGTGAGTATTGCCGGAGTTATCGAGGGCAATCGATGGGTGTAGACTGTATGCTGGATTGTTGGTAATCTGAGTGTCATTCACCACTACCAGATGCCCATATCCCTGTTCATCTTCTGAAGGCCCTAGGTCCTCGACATAGTACCCATTCTGATTAGCCTCGGTTCCGGGATCCCCCCTGCTCCAGCCGGGCCAAGGATTCTCCAACAGGGAATGAGGATCAAGGACTGTCATGTAAATCTCACGTGAGTTGTTCGTAGCTAGGTAAACCATAGCCTCAACCATGATCTCTAGTTCGGAAGAAGACCCTGCTGTGGTTGGGAACTGGTACATTTGTCCTTCCGCTGTGGTGGTCCTGGTCGTTGCACCGTTGCATGTTCTAGTATTGAGTCCGGAGCCGACAGGGCACTGAGCCAGATCCATCATGTAGCTACCAACTGCCGTGTCAGAACCCGCCCAGAGGGGGTATGGCTTAGTCTGGGCCAAAACACACGCGTCATGTGCCTGGTTGATGCTCGATGTGTCGTCGTTATCCATCGGTGTGCCACCATAGGGGCCCTCATCGGAGATCGGGATCACTACTCTAGTAGCGTTATCATTCCATCGATGATCCAGTGCTGTTGGGGGGTTTGCAGCTAGCCCTTGCCTACCTTGTACATCCCTATACGAGAGGCATGCCCATGTGGATGCAGGGCCCCAAAACTCGCTGTAGTACCCACCATCGGCTGGAAGGCTTGTAGCCTGATTATTGTAAACGACTTCGGTTAGTTCCCTGATGCCGCCAGAGGAGTCGCCTGGCCCTAGTGGGGTGCTTCTTGGACCTTGGCTGCCTGAGCCGCCAGTCTGGTAGGCATCGGCACAGTTTCCGCTTGTTGCCGCTGCTGGCCAATTCCCGCTAAGTGCATAGAGAGTCTCGTAAACGCTCATGTTGGCGCTGACCAGCAATGGCTTCAACCCCACGAAATATCCTCCACTGGCGAAGTTTCCTCCGTAGAATACCGCGCACATGTCTGCCCATTCTGCATTCATCGAGCCGGAGGTATCTATCGGGACGACCATCTCAACCTGACCGCCTCTGGTATCGTCCCATACTATCTGTACGAAGTCGTTGATGTCTACTGCGATGTCTGGGTGCCCCTTCTGACCAAGGATAGGAGTCAGTAGTGTGCTGTCAATCTCGACAATCACTACTCTAGCTACATGATCCACTGAGAGCATCTTGTAGAATATCTGTGACTGCTGGTAGTATAACTCCAGAGGTTCGAATGTGTCCTCCCATACGATATGCGGGTTGTTGTCAGAGTCTACGTCAATAGCGGGCCAATCCCTATTCTGAGGGTTGTTTGCAACTTCGAAGTCGTTTGGCACTACAGACAGTGTCGAGTCTAGTGATGAGTCCCCGTTCTGGTCGTCTAGTGAGGGGTCAAGTAGAGTATACATGATCTTGTACTGCCCGGCTCTATCAGTCCAAACAACATGGACCATGTCGTCACTGTCCACGGTGACGTCTGGGTGCCATGCCCTGTGGGCCCCGGGATCAGAGATTTGAGTCTCTGAGATCAGAGTTTCGCCCCTTGGGTCCAGCATCTTGTAATACAGATGGTTCGTATTTCGGCTCCAGACCACATGTACGTTTCCTTCCGAGTCTGCACCCATGGACATCATTCTGTCGTTATGAACTCCACTCTGGACAACTTCTATTGGATCTGTGATTACGATATCGCTAGCACTGGCTGGAGAAGAGAAAGATGCCAGGAGGCTGAGAAGCATCAGCATCACTATCATCGTACCGCTCCTCTTACTAGAGATTCCTTCATTGTCGAAGGAACGGTCGTACTGCATCGTCATCTTTCGGATTTCTCGAATACTTAATCTAAACCCATTAGCGTCACTTTTTGCAAGTTGCTGAATCCTCGTGGATTCATCTGCCGTGAATAAGTTCAAACAACCAATTTGATGGCACAGGTCATGGAAAAGAACGCTCAGGATAATTGGTGGGGCGAAGGAGAGGCGGATCGACCCGAGGATCAAGGCAATGCAGACTTATTCGACCATGAGTCATCCGTTATCGCATACAACAAATCACCATTTGCAGCGTCACTACCTTGGCTGTCAGTCGGTGCCTTTGTCACATTGCTAATACAAGGTACAGCACTAACGGCCCCAGGTGGGCTTGAACTCTGCTTTATGGAGGGCTTCAATCTACTATTTGTGGGAGCACTTCTGATATGGCTTATGGATGACGCGAAGCTGGGGACCAGGATTTCCGTCGACCCTACAGACTCACGTATCTGGGTGGGGCACCGAGGGTTCAGGACTGAACTCGAACCGAAACTCATCATCGAATATGAGAGCTCGGATTACGTCAGAATCATGACGAGAACTGAACCAGGGAGGGAAGGTGGAACAGCGACATATCGAGATATTTGCATCTGTCAAAGTGGCACTCCCCCTAAGACAATCTCGTCTACCAATGGGCCTCTTTCGAAATCAAGAGCGAGAAGAATGGGGAAATCTATTGCTCGCGCCGCGGGCCTCGATTATAGAAAAAAATAGCACCCTCGTGGATTCAGAAACGCAGAGCGTATCGTGCTAGAACCTCTCCGAAGTGGCGAGAGGCGCCTCAGTACGTCAGTTGCACGTCCGAGTCCGTGGCCAGGGCGATTACGCCTGGAGGGCCGCTCCACTCTATCTGGTCATCGGGGACGATGAGGGCCCCGTCCCCCTCGCTGTGGCCGAGGGTCGCCATGACAGAGGCGAACGAGCAGTACAGCGTTGCGGAGGAGATCAGTGACTCCATGAAGCCGGCAACCATCTTGGATTCGGGGTCCATCTCCGCGTCCAGCTCCTCGATGTAACCGGGATCCAGCAGGCGTGTGCCTGCCGCGGCGAAGAACACGCTCACCCGGTGCCCGTCCGCTATGGCCTGTGCCGCGCAGGCAAGACCGACTATCGATTTCAGTGTGTCATTTCTCGGTTCTGATACGAACTTCACGAAGACTCTCTTCTCCATGGAGCATGGTCGGCAGATGAGCACTTCATCTATTCGTCCGAGTCGTCAGCGCCCTAGTTCCTCGGCTTGGTCCTCGTGAGTTCGGAAGCTCATGAGTCATATATCCACGAGGCACGGTTTCAAAGTGGAATGACCTCGAACAACACTGCGAAGTAATGGCTGATGCTTCCTCCGAGAACGAACAGATGCCAGATTGCGTGGTTGAACGGAATCCTCTCCGACAAGTAGAACACGACTCCGATAGAGTAGAGCGCGCCCCCTAGCAGAATCAGGCCAATCCCATCCCAGCCCACAGAGTCAAACAGCGGTTTGATTACAATGATCCCCAGCCACCCCATGATGAGATAGGGCGCTGCTGAGACATAGTTCGGGACTCGATGATTTGTGACTCTGATGATGATCCCTAACACAGCACAACCCCAGATGAGGACGAAGAACGTCCAACCAATCCAGCCGTGGAGGTTCACGAGGACGAAGGGGGGGTAGGAACCAGCAATCAGCAGATAGATCCCAATGTGATCGGCAATCCTCATCTTATCCTTCAACTCAAGATTAGAAACGGCATGATACAGGGTAGAGCAAAGGTAGCAAGCGAACATGCATAGGCCGAAAGTCACGCTAGACCACAGTTTCCACGGATCGGCTGTCAGGTGCGCCTCGGTAGCGAGGAAGTACAGGCCTACTCCGGCGAGGATGACTCCCAGCCCATGTGTGATGACATTCGCAATCTCTTCCTTCGGTGAATAGTTGGAAACGTGCAACCTATGCAGCATTTCGCCCATCCATCACACCTCTGGAGCAACGGGCTCCTTGGAGGTTTAAAAAGCACACCTACTTTATCCTCTACATCAGTGATTGGGGTATCCAGACGCTCGTGGGTCAAACCGAATCAGAGGGTATCGCAGTCATTCTACGTTTTCTGATTCCACTAGGACTATGCCCACTCTAGTGGATCGAAGTCCTTCCCAAAGCCACCAGTCTCGTCCGTATCGATTTCTGACTGCCTTGTTTGGGGCTGTCTCGAAGGCTGTCAAAACCTCGGACAGTATGATTGCATGAGTTGCCGAGATTTCTCTACAGCCAGATCATACCCTTGAAGAAACTCCCAGAACAGTGACAAATGTCATCGATTCAAATATCCTGAGCTTGCTGGAGGACATGAATGTCAACGGC
>NYST01000021.1 GCA_002683155.1 Methanobacteriota archaeon
CTCAAGACCGACATAAGCTACCAATTTCTGATTGTCAGAGTGTCTTGAACCGCCAGAAAGTACTGATTCCACGTGATTGATACCTACAACTTCTTGGCAGGCGGAGAACATACTATCTATTCGTTCTCGAGATTCTGAATCAATCTCTGGAGGGTCCTCCTCTGACATCTGGTCACCTAGTTGAATAGCTTGTTTAGCTTCTCAGCCCTGCCTGCCGCCTTGGTATTGTCATTAGCTTCAAGGAGTGTTTCTATCTCCCCTATCAGGGATTCTGCCTGTTCTTTCTTCTCCCCGTCAATACTTTCTGCCATCTCCATGAAGTGCTTTGCAGAAGAGATGGCTGACTTTGCTTTTGATGCCTTCTTTGCCCATTCCTTCGCCTTATCACCTCGTTGTTTTGAATTGTAGCCAGTAGCCTTGTCTAGGAAGGCAGTCCACTTCTTTCTATCTTCCATGGCTGACTTCATCGCTTCTGGGTCTTCGAAGTCAGGCGGGACATTGGTGACATCAACAATCATTGCCCCATTTTCATATCTGGCTTCAATAGATGTCATTACTCCGTGAGATGCCTCGAATGAGTTGTCGGAAGAGCTTTCCACTTCGTCGAAGAACTCCTTTGCAAGAGCACCCAAACCCCCATTGCCGTCTACTTCCTTGATTAATCCCCTGCGAACGTCGAATCGCTCCATGCCCCTCCGAATGAACAGGGTCTCTTCAATACTGCCGAACCCGACTACGTCTACAACTAGTACAAGGGCTAAACGAGCACGGTGCCTCCGACATCCATGGGCAAGGGGCATTTCCCAACCATAATTGGGGTAGTGACCATTCTCTTGCTACCGCTGGCAATGGCACAGTCGGTAGTCAATATGGGGGGTGTCGTGATCCTTGACGAGCTAGATCTTGGAATTGAGGGGGGTGATGTTTCTCCGGATGGGGAGTTTGTTCTAGCCCATGGTGCAGATTCTGCAATTTTCTTAATTGAGTCCGGGGTTCCGTTTAACAATTCAAGAGTGGAATTTTCTGGAAGTGAGACTCTGCTGGATGCTTCATTCCACCCTAGTGGCAAGACAGCTCTTCTGGTTGGAGAGGAAGGTCTGTTGTTGAGGTTCATTTCATCGAATAGCACCGTGGAGAAATCAGGAGGGGGTTCGGCCTTCGGTGGCACTGATCTAAATGCAGTCTCTTGGAACGGAGATGGTAGTTGGGCATACATTGGCGGGGAAGAGGGTTGGATTTGGAGATACAGAGGACTTGATGAAGGTGGCTTTGAGGCGGTTCCTCTCGAAAATCGAGGTGAAAGTGACATTAATGCAATTTCTTGTCTGCGAGGTTACAATGTCTGCTTAGTTTCGTCCAGTGTAGATGGAATTGGAGTAATAAATCAAGAGCATGAGTTATTCTGGATCGGGGGTTATGGAAATCCCTGGATTGACGTGACGTGCCCCTCCAGCACTTCTATGGAATGCGTGGTCATCTCCTCTGACCTGACTATAGCCAGTATTGCGGTGAATATTGAAGATCCTTCTAAGACTACGATTTACGACAACGATATTGTGCAATTGAAGGGATTTGATGGCATAATGACTGGAATCGACATTCAGAAAGACGGCAATTCCCTGATTTCACTGGCTCCCTTCGGATTAATTGAACATGACTTGGGAGAGGGCAGGTCATACCACTGGTTGGATAATGATGATGCAACAAGTTTCGATGCTTTAATTGCGGGAGAACGAATTGTTTTCACGTGGGGCACAGGTCCCTTTGATGGCTATATTCTGACTGATAGTGGAACTATCGTTTCGTTCGCAACAGCCACCCAGAGCGAAGGGAATACCATGCTTGGAATCTGGATTGGGATAATTATTCTTGGAGGGACTACCTTGATGATCGCATCCCTACTGACTAGTTCGTCGCCGAGACTTAGCAGATGGGTGACAAAAATGATTGGTAGCGAAGAAGAGCGGAAAAGTGTGATCAGGGAAGAAAGGCGACTTGCGAGGAAAAAAGGCCGAGCATAAATTCATGTGTAAACTTGTTCGCGGAGGACTGAGAACATGGCATACGAGGCATTAGACTTCTACGACATAGATTCCTTGCTGACCGAGGAAGAAAGAATGGTTAGAGACATGGTAAGGGACTGGGTGGAAGATAGAGTCCTCCCGAATATAGAAGATGCTTGCAGGGATGGGGTTTTCCCAGACGAGTGGAGGGTTGAGATTGGCGAGATGGGGATCCTTGGTGCCCCGTTGGAAGGCTATGGTTGCCCTGGCCTCTCTTACATTGCATACGGATTGATTTGTCAAGAGTTAGAGCGTGGAGATAGTGGGGTTCGCTCGTTTGCCAGTGTCCAAGGTTCACTTGCTATGTATCCGATATGGGACTTCGGAAGTGAGGAACAGAAAGAGAAGTACCTGCCGGGGATGGCAAAGGGAGAATTAGTCGGGTGCTTTGGCCTTACTGAACCGGACTATGGTTCGAATCCCGGTGACATGATCACTCGTGCTGAGGACAAAGGGGACCACTTCTTATTGAATGGTGCTAAGATGTGGATTACTAATGGAACAATTGCTGACTTGGCTGTTGTTTGGGCAAAACTTGAGGGGGAAATTCGCGGATTCATTGTAGAGAAGGGCGATCAGGGGTTCAGCGCACCGGAGATGAAAGGGAAGCACTCTCTCAAGGCGAGTGTGACCAGCGAATTGGTTTTCCAAGATTGTAAAATCCCCAAAGACCGGATTTTGCCAGATGTGAAGGGCCTAAGGGGGCCTTTCAGCTGCCTCAATAATGCCAGATATGGCATCTCTTGGGGAGCAGTCGGTGCTGCCCAATCATGCTTCAACTCGGCAAGAGAGTATGCACTCAGCAGAATTCAATTTGGACATCCGATTGCTTCTTTCCAACTTGTCCAGAATAAACTCTCTTGGATGCTTCGCGAGATTACCAAAGGGCAATTACTGGCTTATCACATTGGCAAGAAGAAGGGTGACGGAAGTTGGATTCCGGAGCAGATCTCTCTAGCCAAGATGAATAACGTAGACATGGCTCTTGAGATAGCGCGCATGTCTAGGGATATCCATGGTGCCAATGGAATCCTGGACGAGTATCCCGTGATGAGACACATGGCAAATCTAGAGTCGGTGAAAACATACGAGGGGACGCATGACATCCACAATCTGATTATAGGAAGGCACATTACAGGGATCCAATCGTTCACACGGGAGCCTTGAATCGAAAGAGTCTCCCGACCCAAGATTGAAAGAGCCTCCTCCGACCCCGATAACTGGGTAGCATTATGGGAGTAGCAGTTCTGCTTAAGCAGGTCCCGGATACTACTGCCAAGATTAGCATTAGCGGGGACAGGGTGGATGAGGCATCCATTACCAAATGGTCAATTAGCCCCTACGACGAGTATGCCCTCGAAAACGCCATCAAATTGAAGGAGTCTGGTTTCGGGGACGTTGTAGCCATAACGTGCGGCCCTTCACGTTCGGCGAAGTGCCTAACAGAGGCTGCTGCGGTTGGGGCAGACCGATTAATTCACATTATTTCTGAATCGCCATTGGACAGTATCCAAGTCCAATCCCTACTATCTGCAGCAGTAAAGGAATCGGGGTGTGAAGTGGTGATGTGCGGAAAGCAGGCTGCAGACACGAACAGCGGTTCAACTGGACCTGGATTGGCCACCACTCTTGGGTTCTCGTGCGTAGGCGGAGTCACCGAAGTCTCCATAGAAGGAGGGAATGCCTCTGCTACCCGCCTAGGGCCTTCGGGTTTAGAACAAGTAGAAGTCGCAGTACCTTGCGTTTTTACATTTGACAAGGGGGATTCTGAGTTAAGGAGGCCCAATGTCAGAGGAATAATGATGGCTAAAAAGAAACCAGTGGATGTCTTTTCAGCTGAAGATTTAGGAGTCGATGTAGGAGATTCAATGGTCGAAATAAAATCTCATTCTTCACCTCCGGAGAAGAAACCGGGCCAGAAATTCGTTGGTTCTGATTCGATTCCCGAGGTGGTTAGTAAGTTGAGGGAAGAAGCAAACGTCATCTAGAGGTTAGAAAATGAGTGTAACAGTTATTTCGGAGTCTAGCAATGGGGCCCTTCATCCAGTTACAGCACAACTGGTAGGGGCCGCATCCTCGCTTGGAGGATCGATTACAGTCATCTGCCCAGGTGGTGTCGGTTCCTCTGATGCGGCAAATATTGCCGGCGTTACAAAAGTAATTTCAGTAGAGGGTGATTGCTTCGAAAGCTACGATTGCGTGGCATGGTCAAAGGCAATATCGCCCTTGGTCGAGGGAGATCTGGTTCTCTCCTCCTCGTCTGCAGTTGGCAGGGATCTGGCCTCGTCAATTGCCGCATCTATGGGAGTTCCGGTTGTTCAGGACGTGACAAGCCTGACAGAGGGTTTTTCCGCGACTAGGCCTATTTTTTCTGGGAAGGCGATTGAAGAAGTTGGTATTTCTTCCCCCTGTGCCATCAGCCTCAGGGCCAATTCATTCGAATCTGCAGGAGATGGCGGTAACGCAGAGGTCTCTTCTGTTAATGTCAGCCAGGATATTACTGTTGCAGTGAAACAGGCACTTGCCAAGGCGAGTGAGAGGATCGATGTTTCCGAAGCAGATATCGTCATATCTGGAGGCAGGGGGATGGGGGAGCCAGCGAACTTCTCCCATCTCGAAGAAGTTGCAGACATACTTGGGGCCGCGGTTGGAGCAAGCAGGGCTGCAGTGGATACTTGGGGGGAGATACCCCACAGCATGCAAGTCGGACAGACTGGGAAAACGGTCACTCCCAACCTATACATTGCAGTTGGGATAAGTGGAGCAATACAGCATCTCGCAGGGATGCGTTCGAGCAAGTTTATTCTGGCAATAAACAAAGACGCAGATGCCCCAATCTTTGGTGTTGCAGATTATGGAATCGTTTCCACGTGGGAAGAAGCACTGCCGGTGTTGAAAGAACATCTGTCTGATTTGCTTTCAAACTGACACGTTGCCCTTTTCCGAGTCTGCCCTAATTTGCCCTATTCTGCTGAGGTACTCCTCAGTAACCCCTCCGGTGACGTATACTCCGTTGAAGCAAGAGCAATCGAAAACGGCAGGGGCTTGTGTTCCAGCGCCGGTACAGGATTCGACGAGATCTTCGAGATCCTGATAAATCAGCCAATCGGCCCCTATGGAAGTGCAAATTTCCTCATTTGTCTTCCCATAAGCGACGTATTCCTCCCTTGCCGGCATATCAATCCCGTACACGTTCGGGTGGATGATGGGGGGTGATGATGAGGCGAAAAGTACTCTTTTTGCCCCGGCATCTCTGGCCATCTGGACGATTCTCCGAGAAGTGTTTCCTCGGACTATGCTATCGTCGACAATCAAGACGGTCTTGCCTTCGAACTCATCGTCTATTGTGTTCAGTTTCTTCCTAACCGAGTCCTTTCTAATCTTCTGACCGGGCATTATGAAGGTCCTCCCAATGTAACGATTCTTGACGAACCCTTCCCGATATGGCACTCCCAATGTGCTAGAAATTCCTAGGGCTGCTATTCTCCCACTATCTGGAACTGGAATGACTGCATCGATTTCATTCTCTTGGTAGTATTTGGAAATTCTCTTTGCAAGCGACTCCCCCATCCTCAATCTTGCCTTGTGAACTGAAATTCCATCAATTACGGAGTCTGGTCTAGCGAAGTATACGTGTTCGAAGACGCATGGCGTGTGAGTTATTTTTGGGTGGCAAACCTGTGAAATAATCCTCCCATCCATCCTAACTATTACTGCTTCTCCGGGATTAACGTCCCTCTCCATTTCGAAGCCTAGAGATTGGCAAACTACGCTTTCTGAAGAAACTAGCCTCTCAGTGAAATCGTCGGATTCCCTCTTCCCCAAAAATAGTGGGCGTATCCCATTGGGGTCCCTGAATGCCACCATTCCCCAACCTGTAATTAGGCATACCACACTGTAGCTTCCTTCCACCCTCAAGTGAGTCCTTTCGACTGCTCGGAAGATGTCATCCTCACCTAGGGCATCCATCCCCCCTTGACGCCCATCAACTGATCTCTGGATTTCGGCTGCGAAAAGGTTGAGCAGTGCTTCTGAATCTGAACTGGTGTTTATTCTGCGATGATCGTATTCCAGAAGTCCGGAAATGATATCTGGGGTATTGTTCAGATTTCCATTGTGAGCCAGACTTACACCGAATGGTGTATTGGTGTAGAATGGTTGGGCCTCGGCTGAAGAGTTTGAGCCAGCGGTCGGGTACCTCACGTGACCGATTCCCATGGAACCGACTAATTTGCTCATATGCCGCTCGAGAAAGACGTCCCTGACCAATCCATTTGCTCTTCGGTGGCAAATGTTATCAGAATCGCTAGTTACTATTCCAGCTGCATCTTGGCCCCTATGCTGTAAAACAATTAGGCCGTCGTAGACCGAAGTAGCCACTTGAGTTCCCGGAGCGCCAACTATTCCGATGATTCCGCACATCGGTTATCATTCCCGGGTATGCGAACAGGACTTAGGGGTTTCCGGCGGTTTCACTTCTTCTGGGACATGGACCTATTGCGCTTGTTCCATCTGAACTTCCTAAGTCTGGCTGTGTCTCCATACCCGCAGCTTGCGCATTGTCCCTTTTGCTTATGGTACGAGTGACGTCCACATCTCCTGCACCTTATGTGGGTGGATTTCTGCTTCTTGCCCATGCTCGGTGTACCCTTTGACATGCTTTTCACCCTACTAAGACGACGCGTCCACCGACCGATTTGTTAAGAGGCTTATCCTGAACAATAGCAATGTAATCGCTGCCAAAAAGATTGGCAATATTTCTAGCAAGCCGAGGATTGCTGATGATATGGCCAGTTCCAATGATGTCATTTTATCGAGATCGTTGGAACTGCTGGCCAAATAGAAAGCGGCGATTCCGACAGCAATGGCAGAGGTAAATGAGAGTGAGCGATTATGGATGTTGTAAGAAGAGGCGAAATGGATTAATGCTAATGAGGAAAAGAGGAGACAGCCCCCGGAAAAGAGCATTTTAGCTTCTTGGAACCCGATACTCATTCTAATCTACCTCCCAATCTCCTTTCTAGAATTGCCCTTACAAGGTCACCTTCCTCTTTTGAGAGTGGCTCCGACTCATCTCTGAGGCCCGATGATCTCTCAGCCAAGTACACTCCGATGAATACTGCAACCAGGCCCGCTAAAATTCCCATAATTACCAAAGCCCCCCTAGTTATTGCTATTATCGAATATGTGTCTTTCTCCAAGAAGATCACTGCCCATGAAGCTATGATGAAAATCCAACCAGCAAAGAGACCGGGAATACTTCTACCCCCATATGTTGGAGAATTATGAAGAACGATTATTGCACCTATAGAAAATGGCAATACAATGGAAACCGATTGTAGGATCGAGTTATGGAGACCGACTCCATTTTCGGTCAATTCACCTGGAAAAAATATCAGGCAAGTCAAGCCCAGCAGAATCAATGGAAAACCGAATCTACTCCTATCGAATGAAGGGCCCATCCGATGGAAGCTGGCCCCTATTGAAATGATAATCAAGAAGGCCCAGAGCAATTCATTGCCGCCAAACATGCACTGCGGGTGATGATTCGATTCTTGTGTTTTTCTTGGATATGGCATAATCGCATGTTGGAATCGCTCGACTAGATTCATATACGGGTCATCGGTGGCTCGCGGCGCACAAGAAGGTAGGAGGGGGAAGAATGGTCAAGATGCCGAGGAAAATTATGCGATACAGCCCCTATGCTGGAAAGCATACTGAGCATACTGTTGAGAGAGTGAAAAAGAGAAGAGCCAGTGAACTAAAATGGGGACAAAGGCGTTTCAGGAGAGTCACTTCGGGATACAGAGGTTTCCCTAGGCCAAAACCATCGGGAGAGAAGCCCACAAAGAGGGTGAACTTAGTATTCAGGTGTACCGAGACTGGGAAAGCCCATTCCCCAAAGGGCAAGAGAGCAAGAAAGTTCGAACTTGTTGATAACTGAGGTGAGCTATTGGCTGGAAAATTCCTGAGAGTTAGTTGCAAAGATTGTGGAAATGAGGCCACTCTCTTCGACAGGGCTTCTACTACGGTTGCCTGTCCAATTTGCGGATCGACCCTTGCAGAACCAGCCGGCGGGCTTGCCAATCTAACCGGATGTACCGTGGTTGAGGTTCTGAACTAGAGAGGCGAAATCTTGGCAGATTTAGCGAACGACTGGCCTGATGAAGGAGATTTGGTCGTCTGCTCCGTGAAGAACGTAAAAGAGAACGGGGCATACCTGGACCTAGATTCCTATCCAGAGAGAGAGGGTTTCGTATTCATCGGTGAAATCGCTACTGGATGGGTCAGGAACATCAGGGCCCATGTGAGGGAGGGCCAGAGAGTAGTAGCCAAGGTTATCGGAATTAAGAAAGATAGAGACAGCATCACCCTATCGATCAAATCTGTTTCTGAGGAACGCAGGAGGGATGCACTTCAATCATGGAAGAACGAACAGCGAGCATCACAGATTATGAGGGTAGCCGCAGAGAGGGTTGGATGGGACGAGGTGAAGACGACTGCGGTTTCGGAAGAAATGAAGGAGTCCTTTGGCTCCCTTTATGGTGCTCTTGAGGAGTGTGCGATAACTGAGAGTGCCCTGGAAGATGCTGGATTCGAAGGAGGATGGATAGCAGTTGTAACAGAATTGGCGATCGAGAATATTGTCCCTCCGTTTGTTGAAATTAGAGGTTTGTTTGAGATCAAGGTATGGGGTCCAGAGGGAGTGGAGGCGATTAGCGGCGCACTGCAGGCTGCAGAGGATTGCGCGAAGGGAGAGGAGGAGGTTACTCTTACTTGCCACTATGATGGGGCCCCAAACTACAGAGTCGACATCAAGGCGCCCGATTACCCATCGGCAGAAGCGATTTGGGAAGCAGCCCAAGAGGCCGCATCGAATAAGATAGGTTCCGTTGAAGGTTCAATAGCCATTGAAAGGCTCTGAATTCCCCAATGTGGGAAGATACTTCATGAACCTAATCGGTGGGCTCGGTCTCGTCCATGGCAAGATCTAGGCTTCAACGCTGCACAAAGTGCAAGTCATTTGGCCTTGGAGTGGAGTGCAAAGAGTGTGGTGGCAAGATGGAGGCGGCCACTGCTCTGAAGTTCTCTCCTGAAGACCCTCAAGGAGCCAGGCGCAGGAAACGTCAAGATGCTGGAAGTGAGAAATGGGTCAAAAAACTCCCGAGCCCCAGGAAGCGTGGAGATTCGTGAATAGAACCAGGATCCATTGGCTCGAGGGGGATGGCCCCCCTAATGGTTCCATGATTCTAGAGGCAGTCCCTGGTGTTGGCAACGTGGGCAAGATTATGGTTGACGGGCTGATAGATAAGCACCCCTCGAGAACTATCGGATGGATTCTACACCCTGACTTCCCCCCTCATGCAACAATATCTGATGATGGCCTTATCGGTCCTCCGAGATTGGACATTGTTTCCGTAATTCTTCCAAATGGCGAACCAGTTTGCATCGTCACAGGCGTCATGCAGCCAATGACTGCCCCCGGCCAGTTCGAAGTCGCGGAGGCGATTCTGAGAATGGCGAGTGATTCGGATGCTAGTCGTTTACTCGTTCTGGCAGGATTGGCTGCGGAACCAGACTGTCGGTCGATTTACGCGGTCTGCTCCGACAGGGGTTTTCGTAAAACTCTCGAGAAGGAGGACATCATGGTGAGCAGGGACCAGCCAAAGGGCGGAATGATCGGAGTTGCGGGCATGGTACTTTCTTTGTCCTCGACACTAGGGGTGCCTTCTCTCGGAGTAATAGCTGAGACAGTTGGTGCCAGTTCAGACGTCCTCGCAGCGGATAGGATGGCAAAGTGGATAGAGCAGGCCTTCGAGGTGCCACTGGATCTAGATCTTGACACCACTAAGGAGACGGCTGCCAAACTGATAGAGAAGATCGGAGGTAGTGGCGACCCCGTGGAGGACTACCTTTCATTGGATGAGCCAGAGGCTTCCTCTGACTTCTACGTCTGACTCGGGACTACCTTCTCCGCCTTCTCTTGCTATTCCCTCGTCCGCCTGACGAGGATTCCTCGACTGAAATTCGCCTTCCTTTGAATTCCGACTTGTTCATCGCCTTGATTGCCGCCTTGGCTTCCTTATTGTCTGCGAATGTGATGAATGCGAACCCTCTGGGCTTCTTGGTTTCCTTGTCCATGGCCATATGGACATCATTCAGCTTTCCATGTACGGAGAAGGCCTCCCTTAGATCATCTTCTGTGGCGTCATAAGATACTCCACCTATGAACAGCTTTACTCCGAACTCCTTCTGTGCCTTTCCTCTGGCTTTCTTCATTACTTCCCTCTCCTTGGCGAGGTCGTCCTTGCTAGCCTTACCAGACTCCACCTTCTCCATGCAGTCACGACATCTTAGCGGTTTTCCAGGAGTTGGTTTGAATGGTACCTTCGTCTGTGTGCCGCAAAGGGTGCACTTTGCCGGGTGCATCTCCCTCTGGGGCCTTCCAC
>NYST01000022.1 GCA_002683155.1 Methanobacteriota archaeon
CGTTTTGGTTTTGCCAACTCACAGACCGCAGAAGTCTGTGAGAAGGCCAGAGTCTGGCTACCGACAAATCCGCCGTGTTTCACGGATTTTGACATCATTGAGCAAGGAAGTGTTCCACTACTTTTCAGCCTCGGTCAGATGTGCAACCTGCACTTCACACTCTCAATGACACCAGAGATCGTGTATCTGACATGCGCAGCCTTTGGCTACTACGACTATCCTGTAAACCGTTCAACCACCAAACATCTTGTGTTGAACCTTGCAGAGATCAAGAAGAATCCTGCCAGGGCTTTGTCGCAACCAATGACAAAATACGATCCTGTCTCTTTTGGTGTGTTTTCGGATCCTTGCAACAGGAAGGAACAAGACGTGGAAGAGGAATCATACAACGTAGCCGCGAGAGCGACTAAAGACAAGGAGCCAAAGGAAGACAAATCAAAAGCCTCAGAACCGAGCTCCGGCTCGAAAGACCCAATAGCTCCTGGTCCGGAAGCAGAGAAAGGTGTCTCCTCTAAGGAGGACGCCCTTCCGGCCAACCTAAGGAAGCTACACGAAAAACTACAGGACAATGCCGAACTTCTCAAACTTCATCTTAAGCACTATCACATGTCGACGGCACAGTTCCGTCGGCGGACTTCTGCGTTGAAGTTCCCTGAGAGCATCTACCAGAAGTACGATGAAATTGTCCAGAAGTGTCGGACCTGTATGGAGAACGCAGCCGCTCCCGTCAGGGCACGCGTGAGCGGCCTAAGGGCAGAAGCCCTGGGTGATCTTGTCTTCATGGATCACTGCGATGTCGAACTCTCCGGCAAGAAATACCATGTTTTCCTGATACTTGATGGTGCTTCAAATCTTTTGTGGGCACGTCCAGTGACCACTCTTGAACACGGAGAAACCCAGGAAGCCATCCGAGAGTGGATGGACAACCATCAGGTTAAGATCAAAACTGTCTGTGCGGATATGGCCTTCTTCACTCCTGTCTGGGAATCCTTTTGGAGTTCAAATGATGTGAAGAAACTTCCCACGGGAGATCGTACTCCCTGGCCTAACCGCGCAGAAACAGCGGTCAGACTTTTCAAGAAACAGTTTAAGCTTTTGTGCAAATCTGTTGTGAATGAACCAGAGCTTGTAGTGACACCTGTGAAGAACGGTCAAAAGCAAACCAATGTTACGATCAAACAGCTGTGTCGTGTCGCCTGTTGGGCCCGGAACAATCAACTCTTGATAAGCGGAAAAACTCCTCTTGAGATCGCTTTCGGTCGGCCGCCTGTTCCAATCTTTGACTTGGAAACAGCAACACCGGAACAGGTGACGACCGATGTTCCTCCTGGAGAGACGCGTGAGCGTCTGCTGAAGCGTCTTGCCATGCAGGCTCATCTTGAGGCGAGACAGATGAAGGACCTTCAGACGGACATCGCTCGTAATCTGAAGGGCTCTAAGGACCCCTTTGCTATCGGTGATCGTGTCTTCTTCTGGAAAAAGGACAGATCCAAGATTAAGGATCAAGGTGAGTGGATCCGCGGTCGGGTCACATCTGTCAATCTCCCTATGATAGGAATTGATGACAAGAAGGAGGTGAGAATGATAAATGTGACCAAGGTCAGACATGACAAGGACCACTGGCATGATGTGACTTTTCCTCTTGCCGAGGATCCAAAACCGGATGACACGACGAAAACAGACAAAGGATCACCAAGCGGTGCTAAGCCCTTGGTGATAGGAAACAGAAAGGTCACAGGAAAGAAGAGACTACCTTCAGACAAGACAGACGCAGTCTTCTGTGATGAAGATCCTGTGGCACTTATGCTCTGGCAGGTCTGCCAAACGTCTGAAAAACTGGACCTGCTGGAACTGTTTTCTGGTTCAGCCCGTCTGAGCGCGTGCGCGTCATCTCAGGGCCTCAACACAGGAGACCCGGTTGATCTAAGAACAGGCTTTGACCTTAACACACGTGAAGGACAGAGAAAGGCTTGGAAGATCATCACTACCCAGAATCCGAAGGTTGTGTACATGGCACCAAAATGTACTGCTTGGTGCAGTATGTTCTGCAGTACGGCTCCTGAATGGAAGCAGCTTCTGAATCAGCGTAAGGACCTTCCAATGGTGAACTTCTGCATTCAGGTTGCCTTGTATCAGCTTAGCAAAGGTAGGTTCTTCATCATTGAGAACCCACAGACTTCTCGGATTTGGACTAAGGTGCCGGGCATGTTGAAGCTGTCCTCGTGCGAGGGCGTGACCTGGGACACACTGAACATGTGCGCCTATGGTATGAAGGATCCAGCGTCAAACCTCTACTACCTTAAGGCTATCACTCTTCTTCATAACTTTCCTCCTGGTGCTCTGGACCCGCTTTTCAAACGCTGTCCAAACACTGAGAGCGGTTCAGAGGTGCACCAACACCAGAAGATTGAGAAGAGTGTACCAGGTCACGGAGACAGAGCAGCTCTGTCCCAGATCTATCCAATGCCGTTCTGTCGGAAGCTCGTGAAGCTTGTCGACTCCTTCCTTCACGGTCATTCTCGACCAGCAGCCTCTCCCAAGCACACATCACTTCTGAGTGACATCTTGGACCTAGCTGACTTCACTCTTGAAGAAACAAAAATGTTAGCTGAATGGAGTGAGTGTGACACCTTGGATGAGTGCTGTCTGAGTCGCGTGAGCGATTTCCAGTCACTGCAACAACAGGTGAAACCGGTGCCGGTCTATGATGAGAAGTGTAAGCTCCTCATGAACCGCATCAACGCTCTTCCTAAGGGTTCAGAGAAATGTTTGCACTACGAAGAAACAAGGTCTGACCTACAACTTCAAAAGCTCGCCCGACATATGCGCTCGCATTTTCTTCCGATGCAACACTTCAACTACTGTCTTGCACTACGCGGGACTTTAGGTGAGAACTTGTCGGCCTACTCTTTGACAGACAATGCATGCGTGATTATGTGGAAGAAAACCGACAAGGTCAAGCAGGTTTCCGTTGCAATGCTTTCTTCTCTTTTGTCCTCGGAGTCCAGTTTTGATCCACGTGCGTGGAGTATTCTGGTCTTCTGGGAAGAGACAGCCAAGTCACGGACACCCGCTGTCTTACCTCCTCCGTCGGCCTTTCTTCCTCTTGATGATCCTTCGGTTCCGCATAATCCGGTACCACCGGCATCCTTTCCGATATCTGCGGACGGAGACTCACCGGTCGAACCGCCAACAAGGACTGTGACAGAACAGTCCCTTCCGCCATTGGAGCCAATGGACGAAACAGAACAAATGGACCACGAAGATCTTCCCGTTGGACATCCTGATGACTTTGTTGTCGCTCCTCCGTCTAACTCTTCTGGTTCGGCTCCTCTTGGTCCCTCAGTGAATCCGTACACCATCTCTCCACATCCGGTTCCCTCACCATGGCCACCTCAGCCGCCTCCTGGCCTTCCAGCACCACGGCGTGGTCGTGAACCAGTGCGAGGATCGCGAGAGCGGTCGAGAAGCCATGATGATCGACCACCGGAGAGACCTCAGCCACGCGAAAGATCTAAGAGTCATGATGATGTGCAACCATCGCGTGAAAGGTCGAAGAGCAGAGATGATGTGCAGCCGGCTAGGGAACGATCCAAGAGTAGAGACGATCCGCAACCAAGAGAAAGATCGAAGAGCAGAGACGACGAACAACCAAGGCCTCGTGAGAGGTCCCGAAGCAGAGATGATGAAGCTCCACAACCTAGAGAGAGATCTCGCAGTCGAGATGATCCTCAACCTGATCGAGAGCCGGATCACTTTGATCTACGGACGAACTCAGATTCTGAAGATCAGGAAGAGGACGACAGTCTCAAGCGAAAGCGCGCTGATACAGAGACTCCTCCATCAGGACCAGAACCAAAAACTATGCCCAATCAACTGCGCAAACTTCCGAAATCACAGAAACCTGTGAGAAAGAAGAAGAAGAAGCCTGATGATGAGGACTCTGAGGATGTGGACCCAACTGCTTCTTCATCAAATCAGCCTGCTCAACCTCAGGATGAACCTTCCGCCGAGGAAGAAGAGGAAGGTGATGAGTACTATGTTGAACCGTCACAGATGTCTGCTCATGCAGAAGACCTGGTAATAGACATAGACTCAGCCGAGTGGAAGAAGCTAGATGAGATTTCTCGTTGTTGTGCGGTCACTGGCTCTTTCTCTTTTCCGAGAGATCCCTCCGGTCTTCTCGATGTGAATGAGCCTGAGATACATCCACGCACCTTTCAAACCTTTTTCTGTCAAGAACACAACTGGAGTTGTCAAGCTGCTCCTCTAGATCCACGAGAGTGGTTGGAGGAAGTGCTTGATGAAGACAAACTACATCTACCCTATGCCTTCAAGGCTATACCCTCGCGTGCGACGGCCAAGTCGCGTGCGAGGAAGGAAGCCACTATGGGTGACAAACGCGACTATGCGAAACAGTTCCATAAGGCAAAGGTAGATGAATGTCAGAGCTGGCTTGAAAACGATGTGTACGAACTTGTAGACATGAGAAAACACAAGGTTCAGAACTATGTCACTGGTCGATGGGTTCTGACTGTCAAACGTGACAAAGATGGTAACTTTCAGAAGACAAAGGCCAGATGGGTGTTGAGAGGTTTTCAGGACAGACAGAAAGACACCCAACAGACTGACAGTCCTACGACCACAAGACCAGGCTTCCGTCTGACCTGTCAGATGGTCGCTAACAACCAGTGGGATTTCCATCACATCGATCTTAAGACTGCCTTCCTTCAGGGTGTTGAGTTTGATCATGTCCGGGATGTAGTCTGTCAACTTCCTCCGGAGTGCGGTCATCCACCGTACATAGGCGCTAGGCTGAAGAGACCAGCCTATGGTCTTAACGATGCACCGCGCCGTTGGTGGATCCGTCTTGACTCATCTGTTCTGAAGATGGGTTTCCAACCGACCCGGGCGGATCGTTGCTGTTATGTCATGTACAAGGACGACACCAGGACTCCTTCACAGGCGCATTCACACTTGACGCGAGAGCGTCCCAAGACAGAATCAGAGAGGATTGCTGAGGTTCTGGGGGCTCGTCTTGACACGACAGAAATGTTGGACCGTGTGACCGACTATCTCCTGGACCCTGTAACAGGATCGAACGCAAAAGGAAAACAGGTGATAGGTGTTCTCTGCATCCATGTTGATGACCTTTTCTTTACTGGAACACGTGAGTGTTGTAAGCTTCTTGAGAACTCTCTGGCCAAGGAATTTCAGATAGGAAGCCTAGACACGAACGACGTGATGTTCACAGGCCAGCGTGTTCGCTGGAAAGACAAGGTTCTTGAGGTTGATCAGACACGATGCATCGAAGAACTCACTGAAGTCACTTTTGACAAATCCTTGAAGGACAACATTCAGTGTGATGCTACGATGCACACCAATTACCGCTCGGTCCTGGGTCAACTCAACTGGTTACAGTCTAGGACACAATTCCACATCGCATACTCTTTTTCCAGATGTGCTTCTGCTGCCTCTAAACCAACTATCGGTGATGTCCGAGCTCTGAACAAATCCGTGAGAACGGTTCGTGCCTGCCCTGTTGTTCTCCGTTTCCATAACATCAAGATACCAGGACGACCTTGCAGGATCCTTGGTATTCCAGATGCCGCATATCGTAACAATGCGGATGGTAGTTCACAACGAGGACAAACCGTTTTTCTGGCGGCACCGCGAACACAGTCTCCAGACACCAGGGGTTCCCTGATAGACTTCGAATCACAGAAAATCAAGAGAACGGTGCTTTCGACCACTGTTTCAGAACTCTATTCTTTCATGAAGTGTTTTGGGACATGTCAGTTTCTCAGGGGTCTCTGGATGGACATCAGTGCAGAGGCATCAGACTTGCACATGAGAACCGATGCGAATAACCTTGTGACCACAGCCAGCACTACACACTTACCAGAACAAAAGGAAACCATTCATATGATTCAGATGCTCCGTAAGGAGAGTAGCTCCGGCAGTATCGATGATCTAGCACATGTGAGAACAGATCACTGTTTGGCTGACTGTTTGACGAAGAACAGCGCAAAACCTGAAGCCTTGCAAAAGGCTGTGTCGACAGGCATCCTTAGGACTATTGATGAACATCCATCTTTCAGAAGCCTTTTCAAACACAAGGCTTATCTTGCATCTTGGTTGGTTCGAAACGTCAAGGAGTCAAGCCTTGTCGAGACCTTTTTGGCTGTTCCTATTTTCAGAGATATTCAGCAGATCTTGTACTCACAATGTTTCGTGTACAACATCGATGATGACGGGTATGTTGAGAGAGTGTAAGTCTCGAAGAAATTAGCGTCTGCATTCTGCAGACGACTAATCCTCGTGAGAGGCCACCACCGAGCAAACGCTTAGTGAGCTCACCTTCATCGGTGAACTCCATCACTGGGACCGAAAGGTCCGGATGTCGACTTACCACAATGACCTCTTTCGAGGTGAGCTTACATGCCTCTCGGACTCTCCCGGCGGATAAGGAATCTGAATCTGATTTTTGCCAATTAGCTAACTGTTCACTGATGGATCGCATCTTCTGTGCTCGCTCTCCCTTTGTCATTGCTCTACTGCTTGTACCTAAGGAGAAGGTACGGGGGAACATATCAGTGGTCTTGCGAAAGGGCGTTAGAGACTTTCTCAGTTCTTTCGTGCTCATGAGTGCTTCCTGTAGCTGTTTGGCTCGAGGTCTTCGAGCTTTTCGCATTC
>NYST01000023.1 GCA_002683155.1 Methanobacteriota archaeon
AAGTTAGAGCTAGTATGTCTGGATGCGATGGGAGCGACAGTCCCTTTGGAGGTTCTAGCTGTTCTGCAGATGTGGCATTCAACAACATCGACAATGAGCCAAACAAATTCTCAAAGTTAGAGGCAAATGGTAATGCACTAATGAATAGTATCATCGTAGTCCAGAGGAAGGGTGCAAACATTGCTGAAGGTTCGGAGATAGACTGGTACCCGAATGACGTTGCCGAGGATAGGAAGATGCAGTTTTCTATTGATGCAATCAGTGCCTTTGGAAGGGCGGACATTTCAAGAGTCGACATTCTGATGAGGGGGCCGGATGGAGATTATGAGGTCGATGAGAGGATAACTGGGGACTTGGAGGACATTGAGGATTCCAGTACGGGAATATTTGGGAAGTTCTTCTTTACCTATGATAGCGGGCTTACTCCGGGTGAGTATACTGTTTTCCTTAGGGTCCGGGATGTTGGTGGTAACGAAGTAGAGATCGAGCACGAACCAATAGAGATGCACCAGTTTGGGGTGGCGGTGAATCATAGGTTTGATCGTTCGGTCGAATACTTCGCACCAAACAAAGTCACTCCAATCCCAATGGTTCTCGTCCATAGGGGGGACTCCACTAAGTCCATGACGGTTCAACTAGAGGTTCTAACCGATCTGGGAAGCTCTTGGCTGGTTGAGTTCGACTCCCCAGCAGGGTACGAGATGAGTTCTGGTGGGGCCGTGATCAATCCAACCGTGACCCTCACGGCTCCCGATGACCTGACTGGTATGCCTAAGAAGATCGAGATTAGAGCTATCGCTGAGGCGGATGTCGAGGGTGTCACCTCTGTAGTCCATCAGGATACTCTCGTTCTGAACGTCGAGAAGATTGACGTCTATCAACCACCAGTAGTATCAGTTTGGTCCGAGGATCACAAAATTCCAATAGCAAATTCCTCCAGGGGGGATACTCTCGATTCTTCTGTCCCTAGATTCGCCGAGTACGGGGAATTCAACCCATTTATTTTGGAGATTTTCAACACTGGTTTCGATGCCGACAGCTTCAGAATCGATATCCTGAAGCGGTCAAAATCAATCTTCCAGTTGCACGATAACCTAACTGGGCAGAGAATACTCCAAGACGAGGGAGATGGAACTTTCCACACGCCTCTGCTCGAAAGGCACAGCACCAAGGTCCTGATCCTAGGTGTGAAGCCAAGCCTAGATAGGGAGGATGAGGATATCGGGGAGATTGAGATAGAAGTGATTAGTATGGGCAATGCCTCAACCACAACTACCGTATCATTCACCATTCAGAGAACATATGGGATTCGGGGCGAGATATCACAGGACTGCGATGGTACGCCACTCGGTCACATGAAGGTGGCTCTTTGTGCACCCGGACAGGATAGGCCAGTCTTTGATTTCAGAGCCAGATTGAGCAATAGTGAGACAGATTTGGAAGCAGCATCATGGTGGTTGCTTCAAAACCCAGCCTCATTGAAGGAAAATACGGATAGAAACTCTGCCTACGGGCAATGGGAGTTCAGGATTACAAATTCAGACGGCGAAGCAGTACCTCGAGTTTCACTCGGACCGGGAGACTTCACTGAGGTCTTCATCAGTGCAACACTGACCAATCAGGTAGAGGTTGGCAATCATACAGTATACCTGAGGGTAGTTGAGGACGTAGAAGATGACGACCCAAGATACTTCGATCTTCCAATGACCTTTGAAATTGAAGAAGACCAACCCATGTTGGAGATACTTCAGGTTTCCCAGAATACCAAACTCGCCCCGGGCAATGACTATTCAATCCAGATGAAGGTGAAGAATGAAGGGAACAGTCCGATGACAGTTCTGCTTGAAGCCGACGTTGAGGAGGGTGGTTGGGATGTCAGCATCGGCGGACTTTCTGGTTCTCCTCTGATAGAAATTGAGGCGTTTGATGAGGCCACCTTCACAGTCGAGGTTTCTGTACCCGGATCAGCAAACAATGGCGCGTCAATTCCAATCACAGTTACTGCCACGCCACTAGACACTGAGCAGAGTTTCTCTGAATCATTAACTGCCAAGTTCACCTTGTCAGCAACAGTTGAGATAGGCTCATTCTCCGACATAATAGTTAACGAACTGGCACATCCAAGGCCGATCACACTTGTCCTGGTTCTAGTCACGGTCCTACTGCTATTTGCTGGTATTCAGAGCAGGCTCAATAGAAGGAGGTGGGCAGCACAGATGAGGATGCTTGACGCACTCTCCGAGGACGATGTTCAGGTTCAGGAAAACATGCCTGAGATACCTGCTCCAGTAACGGTCGAAGAAGAACCCAAGGGAGTAGATAGGTACGACGATGATGATGTCGAGATGATATAGCCTGCAAATGTACGAACGACGCTCCATTCTCCTTAAGTTCGAAAGTTTACGCCCCACAAAACGGGACTGGTATCTATGGTTTTGAATAATTCCAATACTGAAGATTCTAGGCCAATGAGAAAGAAGATTTCAGCCTCACTCCTTACTTTCTTGCTTCTATTGTCAGGAACAGCATCTTTGCAGTTCGCAGCCTTTGAGGTTTCTGCCACGGGCAATGATCAAGATTCAGATGGTCTGCCTTATGGGATAGAGTTTCTGATCAACACACAGCCCCAGGATTGGGACTCCGATAATGATGGTCTTCCAGATGGTTGGGAATGGCAATATGGATTAGACCCGCTGTCTTCATCTGGAGATGACGGCTCTACTGGTGATCCCGACTCAGACGGCCTCTCAAATCTAAACGAGTATCTTTACGGAATCCCTTTCGGCTGGGATGAGCCCTCTACTCCGAACTTCCTGGACAATGGTGTTTGGTGGAATGGGACCATTCCAGTTTCAAACTGGGATGAGGAGAGTGCAATGCAAGTCATACAGGGATCAGGTTCAGATGGGGCAGACGAGGATCCAGTGGGAAACATTTGCACCGACTCCTTCGACAATGATCACGATGGCATGGTCGATTCAAATGATGATGACTTCGACGGGGACGCAGATTGCAGCTCAAATGATGATGACGGCGATGGAATCGAAGACGAGGATCCCAATGGATGGGATACGGATGGAGATGGGATGCCAGATGGTTGGGAGGCTGCAAATGGACTCGATCCAACCTCAAACTCAAACCAAGATGGGACTTTCGGCGATCCAGACTTAGACGGCCTATCAAACATTTACGAGTACGTTAACCCTGCTTGGGGAACTAGGAATGGATCGACGTTTCCGCCGACTCAGTACTTTCGGCCCGGTCCAATCAATATGACGGCAACAGAGTCACCTTGCAATCCAATACTTTCTCTCGGTCCAGGAGGTTGTGTGATTTTTACCGCAGAGGTCGATGGAATTACCCAGACAGACCCTCAGAACAACGATACCGATGGAGATGGACTGAACGACTCATTTGAGGGGCTCATCTTACTTACTGACCCGACCTCTTCAGACACTGATTCGGACGGAATTTCAGATGGCGTCGAATACAATGGCTCGTACGGAGATCCCGCCCAGGGTTCGGACCCCCGGAACAATAACACTGATGGGGACCATTTGGATGATGGCGAGGAAGATCTGAACGGCAATGGCGTCATTGATTCGGGAGAGACGGATCCTACAAGAATAAACGACGAAGGAGACTTCGATGGGGACGGCCTACAAAATTGGGAGGAGAACAATTCCTGCACGCTTTGGGACGTTGCTGACTCTGATGGAGGGGGGATTGGTGATGGGGACGAGGAGAACCCCGGTCAGACCGATCCTTGTACATCGATATTCAATCTTGTTTTCTCAATTATTTCATGGGATGCGGGTGCCGATACGTTAACTATCAACTCCACCGAGGGAATCAACCCCAATCCCGTTGACTGGAGGGGAAACGCCCCAATGGCTTACTTTGTTTCTCCCAATGGAACGCAGACTCCGTTCAGGTTCGACGCTCTCGAGGAACCCTCATTCTTGAAAGGGGTAGACACAGAACCGCCCCTCGGCGCAGCAACTATTCTGTTCACCAACGGATCTTGGTGCTGGGACGCTTCTCCAAATGCAATTAACGATCCTTGGTGCGATGACGACTACAGAGACTCAGATGGGGATGGGCTTGCAGACTGGGAGGAATTAACAGGAACATGGGGTTTCCTTTCCGACCCGAACCTGTACGATACCGATGGGGATGGCGTCAATGACCTATCTGAGATTCTCAACCTTACGGATCCGAGAGAACCATGCCACAACCTTCTCGATTCCGATGGGGATGGGTTGAACAACTATTTTGAGAATACCACCGGTTGCTTAATGATTTTCGGACTCTCAGGTTTTGGCTTCGGAGGAAACTTCACTTCAGACGTTTGGTTCACTCTTTGGAACGTTGCAGATTCAGATAATGGGGGTGTCGATGACGGACAAGAATATCTGGACGGGACAAACCCACAAGACAATCCTGACGATGACCTAAATCCTCTCGATACAGATGGGGATGGCATTCCGGACCTAATTGAGCAGGAGATAGGGACCGACTGGCTCGACCCAGATTCTGATGGAGGAGGCGTCCCAGATGGTGAGGAATGCCCAGAGGATTTCTGGATTCTGGACTGCATTGGAGCGCCTGGCGACCCTTTCAACCCAATTGACGACATACAGGAGAATGCACTGATGTTCACTGCAACAAATAGCTCCGAAGGACTCGATCCTACGGTCAAACACTACTGGAGGTGGCACACATACGACTTCTACACTGGAGTCTCATGGGGCGTGAATAGTACTCTCGTCGGAAATACCCAGGTTCTTCCTGAATTCTCAACGGAACAGGGAGTCGCCGATCAGTCCTTTTGGAATCACTCGGGTCCACTATCTTGGGAGATAATTTTCGACGAAGCCGGATACATCGGCCCCGGGCAGGAACTTATCCAACCCTACAATGTGGTTAATTTCACCACTTGGGTAGATGGTACTGCAGGCCTGAATTTCTCCAATTATACTCGTGACATAATTATTGATGGCGCTGTAATAGAGGCTCTTTACGTAAACGCTCCAGAAGTGATATTATCCGCCGCAGTACGGGAGAATACGACAGTATTCGCCAATTCAGATTATGGCAAGGATCTACCTCAAGAATTCATTAACGGGTCGGGATTTGTAGCCAATCTGACTCAGGATGTTATAGATCAGTCTGGAGCGATATCCGCATGGGACAAGGTAACTGCCATACAGGACTTCATAGTGAACGGTAACGATACAATTTCGTTCCTAAGAAACCACCATGGGTCTGGGAGGGGTAGTGGCCTTGGTATCGATAGCGACATTACCCACTGGATCCTAAACTCCTCCAGAGAGGGGAACTGTGACGAGTTCACCTCGGTCTTCGTGACAATGCTCAGGGTGGCAGGTATTCCGGCGCGAAAGGTTACTGGATTTTCCGGTGGATTATGGGATGGCAAGGCATTCAACGTTTATGGGAAAGACTTCACCAGGTGGGCCGAGGTTCATCTGCAAACAAATCAAAATCAAGGAGAACTAGATCTCGGTTGGATTCCATTCGAAGCATGTCCGCCGATGTCAGAAGTAAGGGTCAATGTCGAGTCTTGGGGCCCCACTTCGGTCCAGAGGAATTCAACTGTATCAGAATCTATCTGGGTCGAGGGGACATTGGAGTTTGTAGACAACCAGACTCTGGTGGAAAACATCTCACTCTCAATGTACCTTGTCGAACCAAGTCAGTCCGACGAGGTCCCTGGAAGTGCTGCCACCATGGAACATATGGTGGCTAATGTCGAAACTGATGAAAACGGGTCATTCAATCTAACAGGGCTCCCGCCACAAATGATTCAACCCGGGTTCGGATCTCTTGTCATACTGACTTCTGAAAAGGGATATGTCGGTATTCAGGGGATTCCCATGCCATGGCAGGTAAATATTACTGACAACGTGTCTATTTCTATTACCAGCCCAATTCCAATAATCCAACCAATGCTTGGAATCGGAGTAAACTCATCAATAACAGGTCAACTTTCTTGGGCAAGCTCTCCCTTCTTAGATCCCTCACTTGTTGATGACCTTCAGGTAATTCTGAACTACTCTTCAGATGTAGATGGTGAAGTTTCGATTGTTTCTGGGGTATCTGGAGGGGGTTACTACGAATTCGTTGTCCCAATCGACGAGTCAGAACCTCTCGGGCTGATGGATGCAGCGATTTCTTTCCAGGGTTGGCATTTCGACGACCTGAACAACGCAACCCCGCCCTCTTACCATGCTCTACCCGAGGTTCTCCCGTTCAAAATCAACATCACACTTTCACCAGACCTAACTGTGGAGATTCAATCACAAGGACAGAATAACTCGATCCTTGAGATCGGCAGCGATATCTTCCTGAATGGTACTGTCCTAAGCAGAGGGCCCTCACCTTCCCCTCTAAATGGGACTTTGATTCTAGAGATGCGTAGGGCCGATGTTTCGGGGCCATTCCAGGAGTTGGCAACATGGTATCTCAACAGTTCCTCTTGGGGTTCCAATCCCGGCGAATTCTCCATCGCATGGAATTTTTCAGCATCTGCTGTTCCACTGCCCGCTGGTCCCGTCGAAGTGCGTTTGCAGTTCGATTCCGACAACCTTAATTCCAATGATCAAGAACTATTTGTCGACGTCTTTGGAATACGAAGCTTCGTAGTTTTCGATTACGAACTCCCATTCGCAATTAGGGGCAGGGAGTACGCAGTAGAAGTATTGCTAACGGATCACACAGGTTTCTCATTCGCTCCATTCGATGGTAATTACACCCTCGTTTTCGATGGGGAGCTCGTTTGGAACGAAACAGATCCCGACGCGGGTCGGGTAACCCCAACTTTCGTCCCTTCTTTCGCAATGGTCCCTGGGGACTATGAATGGAACCTCAGTTATGGGGGCTCCACTTGGCTCAGCCCCAATTCTACTTCCAACCCCCTTAGGGTTCGAGGATTGGGCAACGCATCAGTTAACCTGTCAAACGATTGGTCAGTGCGAGGATCTACAAATTGGGTCACCGGATTCGCAAACGATATCGTTCTGCAGAATACAATTACTGGAAACAATACTTCAGTCTTGGTCCAACTCCAGTTGCCTTCATTCCTCCCTCTCACTCCTGGTGGCTTGCCTTCGCCGGGCCCGATTTACAACATAGCAAACGGATGGGTGGACGAAACAACAGGGGGATACAATCTTTCATTTGAGATTCCACAGGGAGTCCCTTCGGGCGTGTATGACCTTTCTGTCACATTGGATTTCTCTGGCAATTCTCCTGAAGGTGGCAGCTACTACAATGCAGGCGAGCCCACAACAATCAAAATAGGGGTCCAGACGGAGTTTGTAGTCGATACTTCGCCAAAATCTTCGATAGTTACCGCCGGTGAGGTCCTATCACTCCAATCTACTGTTTTCGATGTTGAGGACTCCGATTCTTTACTGTCTGGCGTTACTCTGGATCTATACTTCGACTGGGGCGGACCTTTGCAAGGCATTTTGCAATCGGTAACCACCAACTCTCAAGGAATCGCCTCTTTCGACACAAATGTTCCTTCCAATGCCCCTCCCGGTTTCTATGACATTAGGGTGCACGCCTCTGACGATCTTTCCGACAATTTAGCAACACCAGAAGCAGGAAGATGGCTTGGAAACGAGAGTTTCGTAAACCTGACAGTTCAGGTTGCTAGCACTGTTGACATCATCTCCATCCCTTCCCAAGTTACTGCTCTACAATCATTCAATCTCATTGGCAATGTAATGGATTCTATAGATGCAAATAGGACCGTCGAAGGGCCAGTAGGAATCAATGTGTTCTTCCTTGACGAACCAGAAGAACTCTTGATAGAAAATCAGACAACAAATATGACGGGGGCATTCAATCTTACAGTGCCAACTGATACTCTAGGAAACGGTGTCCTCAGAGGGGACCGAACAGTAGTGGTAAGTGTGGTCAATGGTTCCACTCCATTCTATTTGACAGGAAATGGTGATGCACCTATATTGGTCGTCGGCGTCACCCAATTTGTCGACTCCAATCCATTCGTCAACACCATTGTAGACCGGGGGGAATCAATCACCATTACGACTAGGTTAGTGGAGTTTAGCAACAACGAGGATCCCCTGTCAGGATTCGAAGTTCTGGTCCGCTTCCACGATACATGGCTCGATCCAGGCATCACTGCTGCAGATGGCAGCGTAGCCTTCGAATTCGAAGTCCCTCATGATCACTCGCTAGGACTTGTGAATGTCACTTTCGTCTTCAATGGCTCAGCCGACCTTCATCCAGCAGTGCAGATACTGAACACCATTACCGTGAGATCTACAACAACCATGCTAATAGATCCGATTACGGTGAATCCCCTCCCTGGAGAATTATTCAACATCACAGGATCTTTGACATCAAGCAACGGTTCAGGGTTAGCAGAAACCTCTGGAAATCCCCTGAATCCAACATTGACATTCTCTATTGATGGTGAATCGGGAACATTCACAGTTTCTCAGGTTACTTTCAATTCCGATGGTACTTGGTCAGCCGAATTGAGGCTCGATCTATCATTCCCCCGGGGACCTCATGGATTGGATATTTCCTTCACTCCACAAGTGACATATTTCACCTCTGCATCCGGATTCGCAGTTTTCGACAGCAGAGGGTTTTCCGTTCTAACTATCGAAAATCCAGATGACCTTGATCCCGACAATAGGACAATCAGAGGGGAAACCTTCGATATCTCAATCTCCTTGATAGATAACTCAGGTGGGCCAGTTATCTCTGGAACCATAGTAGTAAGAATCGACAATATCACTGTTTGGGGGGGTTTGACTGATTCTAACGGGTCCGCCACGGCATCAATATTGGTTAGGCCAGACAGGGATCCTGGCCCCATGGAAGTCATCGCAACATTCTCTGGAATCAATGGCAGTACCGGCCTGCTGGGAGATGAGTCATGGACGAGGGTAGTTGTCCTAGCCCCTACTGAAATATTGCTGAAAGAGGCGTCTTCCCCATCCATAGCCGGAGGGTCAGTAACCATGGTTGGCTCGCTTTTGGATGAAAGGGGCCAGGTTCTCCAAGTAGATGGAAACTCGACTGGAGGTTTGATACATCTGTATATTGATGGCATCGATGTCGGTCCTGCTTACACCACCTTATCCAACGCTACCACCGGGCAGTGGTCAATCACCTACCTGATTCCTGCAGAAATGGACTTCGGACCCCACACGGCTCGAGTCGATTTCCTCGGTGGTTTTTCCTGGGTCGATCCGATGGGCCAAGGTGACTCTCTGAATCCAGAATACTACATGTCTTCCTCAGACTCGTTGGTGTTCAATGTGTCCCAACCAACTCAAGTGGTCATTTCTTCCCCTCCTGCGGAGGTCGATAGAACAGAGTTAGTTGTGGTTGAAGGGGTTCTGACGGACGGAGTTGGACGAGCCATCCCCAGCAGAGAACTAGTGATGTCTGTCAACGGTCAGGCGATAACTGCAGTATCGGTCGATGGAAACGGCTCATTCACTGGCTTAGTCCCCATTGCATCGGACATGGAACTAGGGCCCATGGTGATCGGGATAGAGTTCGCCGGAGAGGATTTCTTGCTACCGTCCGAATCGTCCGTGATTTTCACTGTCTTCTCTCCGGTTTTCGTAACACTGGATCCAATAGGGCCAGTAGCTGTTGGCGATACCATGTTGATTTCAGGCTCTTCCAAGGATAACCTAGAGGATGGTTGGCTAGATAGCCAAACAATTGAGGTATTCATCGACGGCGTTCTAGTCGGCATCACTAGTAGTCAGGAAAACGGCCTTTGGTCCTTGGAGTGGGTTATCCCCGAATCTATGGACGTAGGAAACCATTCTATTTCTGCGATTTCCCCAGCACAGGGATTCTACAGGCAAGGTAGCATCGAGTCCAATTTCACAGTCTCTTATCACACCTCAATTTCTCATCAGGTAGAAGAGAGCTACGTTACCAGGGGCGGCCATTGGAACTTCAGTGGAAGGCTTTTCGAATCTGATACTGGTTTCGAACAGGGCCTTGAAGGAAGAGAGATATCAGTACAGTTGGATGGCAAAACCGTTGGTTCGGTGATGACTGAAGAGGGAGGGGTATTCTCCTACACCAATAGGGTGCAATATGCATCGAGCAGAGGTTCGCATAACGTATCTTTCCATTTCGGCGGCGAGTTCCTCTACCTCCCAACAGAGGGGGTATCGCAAGTTTTCACTCTATCCGACATCGTTGTTGAGGTTCAACCAATAACCAACACAATCATCCGGGGCGATGCATCCCCATCAAGCTCGATAATGATCCAGGGGCTCGTAAGGGAGATTGGTGGTGAATCGGCAATCTTCTCCAACATTTCCATGGGTCTGACATGGGGCGAATCCGAACTCCCCATTACTAATGGGCCGTGGGATAATCCGGAAACAATGAACTTCCAGATTAGGGCAAAGGCCCAGGAATTCATGTCTCCAGGCGAGAACATAATCACCATCGTAGTGGGGTCCGACCAGTCTCGTTTCCTCAACGGGGTTTCCAAGGAAATCGAGATCCTCGTGATGATTGAGGTCGACTTCGTATACTCCGAACTAGACCTCTCAAACGGTCAGAGGGTGATAAGGGGGACAGTAAATGCCACCGCCAGCGATACTGGGGTCCCTCTGGCTGGCCTTTCCTTGACTGCCAGTCTAGTCAATGGAAGCACTACTCATTTCTCTGTCTCTAAGCTAACTGGTGAGGACGGGGTATTCCAATACGAATTCAAGTCGATGGCCCCATTGCCCGCCTTGTCCGAGAATTCTCTACCTCCGGAGGGATGGGGTTTACTGAGCGT
>NYST01000024.1 GCA_002683155.1 Methanobacteriota archaeon
ATCTCAGGGGACTCGTAGAAGACGAGTTTGATAGACAGCGGGTGTAAGCACCGAGGTTCGCCGAGGTGTTCAGCCCAGCTGCACTAACCCCCCGAGCATCTAAATTTCGAGGTACACATTAGTGTGAGTCTCTGTCCAAAAGAGCATATCAATTCAAATTCGAAGGAAGAGTTGTGCACGGCCATAGCGGAGGGGCCCTACCCGGTCCCATATCGAACCCGGAAGTCAAGCCCTCCTGCGTCGATTCTGGTACTGTGGTGCGAAAGCCCACGGGAAAGATCGTCGCTGTGCCACTCTCCTTCACCTCTCCCCGCAACACAAATTAACCAGCAGACGTTAGTCATTGAAGAGGCAGGCCATGTCAATTTCCACTGGTGACATTCTAGGCAACTCCCAAGTTGGCGTTTACATTAGTGTGATAGGGGACGTACTTTTCATTCCAAGTTCACTCGAAGAAGAAATAGCCGAAGAAGTCGAATCCTCCTTTGGAATGGAGTCTCATCGCCTTTCAATCGGGGGGTCATCCTTGTTGGGGAGCCTTGTTAGGGGAAATAGGAAGGGAATTGCCGTAGCTGACATCGCAACTCAAAGTGATTTGGACGAACTTTCTAGTTTTGGAGACGTCGTAATTATGGAGAGTGGCGTAAATGCTGCTGGTAACTTAATTGAGTGTAACGACAAAGGTGCCGTAGTTAGCCCTACAATACCAGAAGCAGGAGCCGAGATGATTTCTGATGTATTGGGGGTCGAAACAGTCCGTTCGCAGGTCGCTGGCCATGGGACTGTCGGAAGCATGATGGTGGCGAACAACCAGGGCGTTCTTGTCCATCCGGATGTAAAAACCTCAGAGGTAGAGGCAATCGAATCCGCATTGGGGGTCTCGGTAATGGTCGGGACTGTGACATTCGGATCACCATTCGTCGGTGCTGGTTGTTGTGCCAGCGACTCTCATGCACTTGTTGGGTCTGGCTCAACTGGGCCAGAGTTGAATAGGATAGAAGATGCACTGGGACTCATTTAGTCTTAAAAATCGAATATTCCACATTGCTCTTGTCAATATTGGAAAATACCTCTGGCATAGGATACTTCAGCCCCGTAGCAGTATTGAATAGAACTACAGATTCACTAGTTGAAACCAAACCCGATTCCACAGAGTTTCGATATGCTGCTACTGTCGCAGCCCCTTCTGGGCACAGCAGTAAACCCTCATTCAAACCTATCTGACGTTGCATTTCCAAAGTCTCATCATCGGTTACGGAAATTGCGTATCCACCTGAAGACCTTACTGAATCTAGTATCAGGAAATCGCCAAGAGCAGAAGGAACCCTGATTCCCGAAGACACCGTCTCCGCATCCTCCCAATATTCAGCAAATTCCTCCCCTGCCTCCCAGGCTCTAACTATTGGGGCGCAACCAGTGGATTGCACGGCGATCATTCTAGGGAGTTTATCATCAATCCAACCAAGCTCAATCAACTCTTGGAATCCCTTCCACATTCCAATAATCCCAGTTCCTCCTCCAGTTGGGTAGAATATGACGTCCGGGAGTTTCCAACCCATCTGCTCAGCAAGTTCCAAACCCATAGTTTTCTTTCCTTCAATCCTATATGGCTCCTTCAGAGTTGAAACTGCAAACCAATCCATTTCTTCCGTACCGTCTGCAATAATCTTCCCGCATTCGCCAATTAATCCATTCACGAGGTGCGTACTTGCTCCTTGCATCTGGGTTTCTCTGACATTTATTTCCGGAGTGTTGTCTGGACAAAGGACGGTGCATTCTATTCCTGCCCTAGTTGCATAAGCGGCCAGTGCAGAACCAGCATTTCCATTAGTGGGGATTGCAAGGTGACTTACTCCCAATTCCTTTGCCATTGAAACTGCCATTCCCAAACCCCTTGCCTTGAAGGATCCAGTCGGCAGTCTAGACTCATCCTTCACGTAAACCGATTTAGCATCGAATCCCAAAATAGAATTCGAATTTTCAAGTGAAATAATGGGGGTGACAACCTCTCCGAGTTTCACTCTATTTTGTTCCGAACTTACGGGAAGTAGGGGGGAATATCTCCAGAATCCAGGCTCATTCGAACTCTCTATTGTACTGCGCGGGATTTCGGCAGATATCCTTTGAAGATCATATTTTACAATAATCGGCTTTCCTATTTCAGAAATCGTGTGTATCTCGCCGGCATCGTATCTCTTGCCGGAATATGCGCATTCTAGATGGCTAACGTAACTGTTCATGCATTCGAACTAGTCAGATATCCAATGAATTTACCGCTCTAAACAGCAGTCGGGGCAACATGGTCATCATTTTTTGTCCCGGAACTTCTAACCCTGGACCAAACTTCAACCATCAACTTGTCATGACAATCTTTGCAGTAGTTGAATCTCTCGTACGCTTCCCTGAACGAGTATGCCTTATTTCCACTTGAAACAAGAAAACCATCTGGAGAGAGTCTGCTAACAATTGTCGACTTGCTTATGCAGTCTAAGGAATCACATTTAGCCATCAACCCTCACCTTCCGATGAATTTGTAATTTCCATTAATGGCATGTTGGCTTCAACTCTCTCTCCTGGTTTACACATGATACTCTTGACGATTCCGTCTATGCTGGCCTTAATCTCATTTTGCATCTTCATCGCCTCAAGGACGATTACCACTGCACCTGATTCAACGGAATCTCCCTCTGAAGTCATTATTGCCACTATCTTGCCTGGAATTGCCGAAGAAATTACTCCCGAACCGGATGCCCCGAGACTCTTCGTGGCACGACTCCTCCTAGAAACGCCCCTCTCTCCTTCGTCAATCTCAACATTGTAGATCTTATCTCCAATAGAAATCTCCCAACTTTCTCCTTTCCTACTGACTTCCACTTCAAACTCTTCCCCGTCAACTGTGATTTTCCTCTTCTCAGACATATTTTCACCTCTTTGCCCCTCGCATCGACCTTGCATTTAGCAAGGAAGACTTCCCCACTGACATTCGCCTATGTGATTCAGACCACGAACTTCCAATATCTCGTCCTGATGTCGGCATTATTGATTCGCCAATTCCATTTTCTAGTAGTACTGATGAAATCACCGCCGCAATGATGCGCATATCTTTCTCTTCCTTGCCCATTATGATCACAACGGTATATTCCCATGTTTCTTTTCGGGGCGGGGCTCCTCCTTCTCCAGAATCGCGCCCAATGCTTTAACCAACAAGGTTCTAGTTTCAGAAGGCATCACAACGTCATCTATGTATCCTAGAGCAGCAGCTTTGTATGGATTCGCAAAGGTCTCTTCATAATCATCCACAAGCCTTTCTCTTTCTTGATCAGGATTTCTTGAACTTGCAATCCTCCGCCTATGAATAATTTGTACTGCACCCTCTGCCCCCATCACCGCAAGTTCTGCAGAAGGCCAAGCAATATTGTAATCCCCTCTAATGTGCTTCGAAGACATTACGTCATAGGCCCCGCCATATGCCTTCCTTGTAATTACGGTTAGTTTTGGAACTGTGGCCTCGGCAAATGCATAGAGTAGCTTGGCCCCATGCCGGATAATTCCCCCCCATTCCTGACTGGCCCCGGGAAGAAAACCGGGAACATCGACAAATGTTAGAAGTGGAATATTGAATGCATCACAGAACCTTACGAATCTCGCTGCTTTCACAGAAGCGTCAATATCCAGGCATCCAGCTAAGTGCATCGGTTGATTAGCAACTATTCCGATCGACTGCCCGCCAAGTCTACCTAGCCCAATGACAATATTTGGGGCAAAACCGTCTTGGATCTCCAAGAAACTTCCACTGTCGAGTACTTCATCAATTACTTCTAGCATGTCGTATGGAATCGATGAGTCCTCTGGGACTAACGAGTCTAGAGGATCACATTTCCTTTCAAGCGAGTCTTTTGTTTCGGAAATGGGTGCCTTTTGTAGGTTGTTTGATGGAATTAGTCCAACTAATTCCCTTACGATTTCCAATGCACTCTCGTCGTCCTTTGCCGTAAAGTGGGTAACGCCTGATTTCGTGGCATGAGTCGAAGCTCCACCCAACTCTTCGAAACCAACTTCTTCATTCGTTACAGTCTTGATTACCTCCGGTCCAGTAATGAACATATGAGAAGTATCTTCGACCATTATGACAAAATCTGTGATTGCAGGTGAGTATACGGCTCCTCCAGCACATGGCCCCATGATTACGGAGATTTGAGGGATTACCCCACTGGATCTCACATTCCTAAAGAAAATCTCCGCATATGAGCCAAGACTTGCAACTCCTTCCTGTATCCTAGCTCCACCACTGTCGTTCAACCCAATTATCGGAGCACCCGTCTTTACTGCCATATCCAGAATCTTGCAAATTTTCAAACCGTGCATTTCCCCTAGAGAACCCCCATAGACTGTAAAGTCCTGAGCGAAACAGTAGACCAGCCTGCCATCAATCGTGCCATGCCCACAAACCACGCCATCGCCAGGGATTACGTTTCTATCCATATCAAAATCTCTGCATCTGTGCTCTACCAATGCATCAACTTCACAGAATGAGTCGGAGTCCAGCATTTGCTCAATCCTTTCTCTGGCAGTCATTTTCCCTTTGGCGTGCTGTGCCGAGACCCTTTTTTGACCACCTCCCGATTGAGACTTAGCTTTCCGACGCCTAAGGTCTTCAATCTTGTCGGAGTTGCCACTCATGTGGTCAGGTGGTCACAGGCCGCCCATGAGCATTCCTAAGGTGATGGCAAATTCACCTTCCGGTTGCTTGAAGTCATAACGCCATTTGCAACTAGGTGAAACATGCGAGTTGTGATTGCTAAACCAGGCTTAGACGGGCATGATCGCGGTGCCAAGGTGATTGCCAGAGCTCTAAGGGATGGAGGGCACGATGTGATCTATACTGGCCTTAGAAAGACTCCTTCCGATATTGTAAGGATAGTAAACGACGAAGATGCAGAAGTTCTAGGAATTTCCACACTTTCAGGGGCTCACGACTCATTGATTCCGAAGATATGTGATGGACTTAGGGAAGGCGAAATGGGCAACGTAATCGTTTTTGCAGGGGGGATTATTCCCGATCGAGATCTGGAACTTCTCTACAAGTCTGGAGTGAGGGCCGTTTTTGGACCAGGAACTCCAACTTCGGAGGTCCTGAGATTCTTGACGGAAGCCCTCCAAAGAAAAAAAGCGAATGTTCCAATCGGTGTCGGAGACGATTTGGGGTGGCACTGGAATTGAGTAACATCTCAGAACTATTAGAATTAGCAAAGTCAGGCGACCGCCGCAGCCTGTCCAGACTTCTATCGGAGTTAGCGGAGTCAGACAAAACGACAGTCCCTCGCCCCGATTCAATTTGGACACTAGGGGTCACTGGCCCTCCAGGTTCAGGAAAATCTACCCTAATAGGGAGGTTGGCCAAGCATTGGGTCGAGAGGGGGGAGAGTGTCGCTATTCTAGCTCTTGACCCCACATCACCAATATCCGGTGGCTCGTTTCTCGCTGATCGAATTAGGATGGAAGGCAGTGATCTGGGCGAGCGAGTATTTGTTAGGTCCATAGCATCTGGAAATAATCCTGGCGGAATTTCACCACAAATTTGGCCCATGTGCTATTCACTAGCACTTTGTGGTTGGTCTAGAATAGTGATTGAAACTGTTGGAACTGGTCAGTCTGAGTACCGAATAGCTGCACTTGCCGATAGGCTTCTTCTTGTCGACGGGCCAGACAGGGGGGATATTATCCAGGCAGAGAAGGCAGGTATTATCGAGCTGGCCGATATAATCGCTGTAAA
>NYST01000069.1 GCA_002683155.1 Methanobacteriota archaeon
CGGCCCCGATGGTGTAGTGGCCTATCATGCAGCCCTGTCGAGGCTGCGACCCGGGTTCAAATCCCGGTCGGGGCGCCACTCAGTATCCCTTCTAGGGTGCTTTTTGCTGCTATTCTTTGACCTTGGAACTAAGCCTGTTCTACCTCGTTTCGTCTTGAGGAAATTTGTTCCCTTAGGAATTTCTTTCCGAATCAGTGGAGTAAAGTGGTCTCAGGTGAGTGAGTGCGTCAGGTCTGCTGGGGCGAAATCCAAGCCTCAAAGGAGCACAGCCTTAGGGAGCTGCTGTAATCCCTCTTTATTCTGAGAGATGGTTCAGGGAATCCCGTAAGCAGCCTAGGTAGAGATCTCTTTATCTCCTCGTTGGCACCCGGAATTTCGCTCTCTGGAACTATCACCCTCCCCCTGACAAGAGATGGCGTGGACAATTCTAGAAGAGGCATTAGAGATGGGAGGAATTCTATTGTACGATGGGGCAGGTTGACTATGATCAAGTCCCAACGCCCTGTCAGTGAGTCGTCTTCAAGAAGCCGCGTTGCATCAGCGATTCCTACGATCCTGTCCTCGAAGATTCTGGAGATAGGAGAAGGCTCAGAAGGGTAGTCCCTGCGATCCCATCTCCCGAGATTGTCGAGCAGAAGCGCTACGGCCTCTGGATTGAGGTCGGAAGCAAGGACGTGATTGACCAATTCCGACTCCGATAGTAGGGTCGATAGTGCCGGACCAACCCCGCAAAAAGGATCGCAGACATTGATCGGTCGACCAAGTATTGCTCGTAACTCCTTGGACAGTGATAGCGTCTCGAGCCTCTCAGATTGAAGCTTCGTGGAGAAGTATGCCTTGTTTGGGTCGCAAGCTATGGATCTGCCGGATTCCCTAACTAACACCCTAGTACTGCATGCTGATTGTGGGATGTTCTCTGTGATAATGTCCCCGTCAACTCTGGCTCCAATGGGAGTTAGTTTGCGAATTCTTAGTTCTCCTTGAACGCCCTCGTCATTCAGCACGAGCCTGATGTGGGGGTGAGCTCGGAGTTTCGCCTCGGCAATCCTAGAAGAGTACGGATCGAGATTTGGCTCTATTCTCACAACCATCATGTCTGAGATGAACTCGTGAGAAGAGGGCCAATCCTCGCCGAATGCCTCTATTTCTTCCTCATCAACTAGTAATGCTAGGTGATTCCACCAATCCGTGTCTACCCTGTTGTCCACGACTCCCTCGTGCTGGACTAGTTGATGGGAATCCAGGGGATTTGTCATTTCAATGGGAGCGCCGGGGTCTAGTGGAACTAGCCTGTAATCGTCGTCTTCGTCGGGAATGACCCGCATCCCTGTCGCTAGCCAGCCCCTGTCCCTGAGAGTCAACAAGGCGTCCTCAACTTCGCGATTTGGTACTCTCAAGTGGCGCATCACGTTGAAGTGCCGGTGGGCACCATCGCTTCACAATGACGGAGGGACGAGGGCTTTGATTAGGAGTGTTCTGATATCTCCTGTGGGGCGCTACTTTCGAACAAAGAGGCTTTTCAAAGCGGCGAAAGAGATATCCCGGGAGAAGAAGAAGAAGCTGATGGTGATAGGCGACCCTTGCAGTGGGAACTACTTCCAATTCATGTCCAGTATGTTCCCTAACTGCGAGCATGGGGACGTGACAGTGGACCTTTACGGATGCGATTCGTGCAACAGGATGGACATTAACGACATGAAAGCGTGGGGGGATTTCGAAGATGGTTCCTTCGTGGTCATGGAAACTGGGGTACTCGGCTTCTCAGTGGATGTGGAGGCTGTTCTAGGAGAGATAAAGAGGATCTCTGGAGGCGACTTCCTCTCTGCGGGGGGGAACAGGGGTTTCCTTTGGGTGAATTACCTGTACAAGACTTACAGCAAGGACCTGAACTTCTCCATGGATCCCTTCGACTCGAGAAAGGACGATTACTTCTCAGGAATCAAATTGGGCCAGAAAGGGTCGTTCCGTCTAAAGTTCTGAACGCAATCAGATTGATGTGCGGTGGAGCATGAGAGGTGATCGATGGCAGCGAAGGATGTCCCTCATGGACTGTGGCTGATTGGAATCGGTCCGGGGGACCTAGGGCATATGACAGAAAGGGCAAAGAGCATCGCGAAGGGTTGTAGCAAGAGGTATCTAGAAGGTTACACGGCTGTTCTCCCTAAGGACCAAGAGGAACTATTGGAGGAAGTGGTTGGTGCTTGGGAGAGGCTGATGAGGCCATCCGTAGAGGACCCGGAGAGTTTGCTGGAGGAAGCACGTGGGGAGTCGGTGGCACTGTTGGTTGTGGGTGATCCGATGCAGGCGACCACTCACATCGACCTAGAGTCGAGGTGCATGGAAGAAGATGTGCGGTTCGAAGTAATCCCGGGCATGTCGGCAACCTCGCTTGCCGTCTCATTGTCAGGCCTGCAATCCTACAAATTCGGGAGGCAGGTAACCCTCCCCTATCCCTATGGCGAGTATCTAGCCGTCTCGCCACTGGAGATGATTGGAAATAATCGAGTCAATGGATTGCACACCCTTGTTCTGCTCGACTTGGACCCGACTGGGATGGGATTCGATCTTCCTACCCCTATGAGTCCACGGCAGGCTGTATCAATTCTAGAGAGGATGGCGGAAAAGACGCGAGAGGAGGTCTCGGGAGGATTGTCGCTTCCCGACATTAGGGGATGGGATGGGATTCTGCTTAGCGACGTTGGGACAAGCATGCAGAGGGTGACTTCTGGAACACTGGACGAGTTATCGGAAATGGAGGGAGGTTTTGTCCATACTCTGATTATTCCATCGAAAATGAGTGATAACGAGAAGGACGCCTTCCGCAGAAGGAAAGAGTCCTAGGTTTCCCGACGCCCTCAAGACTTAGCCTCATGTCCGGAGGCTCGATAGCATGGCCAAGCCACCTGCAGAAGTGAGGTTCCCTGGGGACAAGAATCGCAGGAAGAGGTTGAGAGTGAGAGGTATAAAACAGGCATCAAAGGAAATCCAAATGAGGTTGGAGAAGAGTCTGGATGCGCTGCTCGACAATCCGGAGGGTTTCCTGCCTGAGATAGTCGGGGAGTTGGGCAAAGTCACGCTCTTCGGATCGAAGGATCCGATGGCCCTCACCCTGAAGGAGTTGGAGTTGGTCTCCTCTAAGAGGAACGATGTGCGGTGGCTCAAGAAGAGGATGGGCAAGAGGAGTGGGGGCGACATCGCTCGCTCGCTCGCTGGAAGTCTAGTGGCTGCTTCCGAGGAGGACTTGAGCACCGTATCGGTGTTCAAGAGCGATGTCTATGGTAACGCGAGTTACCTGAAGAGAGGGAGCGGTCGTCCCGGGCACCTCGTTGGTATCCAGAACTTCAACCACCCCAGGCTTAGACTGCTGGTGTGGGACGATCACGCCAAGGCCGGGCAGTACTTCTTCTCATGGGATGGGGGGTTTGTCTTCACCGGTTTCGAACCCAATCCGCCCGGTGAATGGGTTAGTTGGACGCTCGAAAACACCTCAGTGGATCTCGAGGGAGGCTCCTGCAAGTGGTCGATCGGACTGAGCGAGGAGATAGTCAAATCCGATTCGAACACATCAGAGGGATGGCTCAAGCTAGACTTCTCCGATGGGACTACGGTAGGCCTCTCCCAAGCAGCTCTCGCTAAGACGGACGAGCCGCTGGCTCGCAGCATAGCAGTCTCGATGATGCCGCCAAACAAACTAGGAGAGGTCTGTGAGGCCTCGTGGATGTGGAGGCCAGAGGGCTGGCCAGAAGACAGGCCCCTGCCCGAAGAAGGCATGGAAAGGGTGGGGGAGGTACTCAGCACCTGGTTGAAGATGTCGTTAGAGGACAATGTGGTCTCTCGTGCATGCAGGGCCAGCATTCTGAACTCCATCCCAGATGGATTCGTAGTTGGAAACAGCTGGTTCTCAGAGGAGGACAGGGATGGATTCCTCAAGCACATGGGAGGGACGGAAGACGAGCGCAGGGCCCTGTCCTGTGTGCTTGACTCCACCGAAGGCGGGTTGCACGTGAGGACGGATGGCGTCGTACTTGATCTCGAGGACAGGGTGATAAGGCTCGAAGACTCGTCTTGCCACCCTGTGCTTGTCTCCCTGTGGGATGAATACGGGAAGGACATCCTGGAGAGGATGTACAAACTGACTGGGGACGAGGCGGAGAAGGTACACTCAAGGCAAGCGAAGAGGAAGCAGGGCTTCGGTGCGTTTCTGCGAGAGTTGAACGAATCTCTCAGCACGGCTATGAGGCTCGATAGGCTGCCATGGGAGAGCGTTGACCTGCCGGGTCCGCTCTCATTCGCAGATAGGCTGGTCAGGAAGGCTGCTGAGGATGGGGTCGCTTCTACCGTCTCAATGGCGAGGAAGGGAAGGGGCCTGGATGCGGCGATGGGTTGGGCGTGGCTGATGGTTCACGAAAGGACTGAGTCGGATGCTTGGAGGTTCGATGAGGAGAGTAGGGACAAGGGCGGTGACTGGGTTCCCGCACTGACTGCTGTGTGGGATGCAGCCCAGGCTCTCCTGATGGAGGATGACTTGGATTCCGAAGCCGACTATAGGTCATCTATGGAGTGGTTGTCAGAGGTCAGTGGTTCTGGGTCTCTGCCCTGATTTTTGAGGATGAGGAGGAGTCGTCATGGAGGTGCCCAATGCATCTTCTCAAGCGGTCCACAATGTGATGATTGCTAACAAGTCAACGGATACCAAGCCTGAATTGATTGTTCGGGGGATCTTGAGAACATCTGGTTTTCCAGGATACCGCCTCCATTGGAGGATCGATGAGGATGAAGGCCGGTATATCTGCAGGCCAGACATATCATTCCCTGGTAGGAAGATAGCAGTCTTCGTCCACGGATGCTTCTGGCATAGGTGTCCGAAGTGCGACCTGAGCCTTCCCAAATCGAACGTAGAGTATTGGAGGGAGAAGTTCGAGAAGAACGTCGAAAGGGATGTGAGGAAGGAGTTAGCCCTGCAGGAAATAGGGTGGAGGGTCCACACGATTTGGGAGTGTGATTTGGCTGGTGGTGCTTCCCAATTGGTGAAAATTCTGAAGGGTTAGGAAACAGAATTTGAAATGGAGGGCATTTTTGGAAGTGTCGTGCGTCCCCTGACATTCCTCAGATTCTACAGAGAAATACGCAAGGAAGGCCCTGCGGACCTTGATTGGATTCAGAAGCAGGGATTATTGGCAGTCAAACTGACCCAGATTTTCGCCCTCAGGCCCGACATGCTGAGCATCGAGAAGTGCCGACAGCTCCAGAGGATGTATCGGAACGCTGCGACCATAGCTAGCGAAGATGTCAAGAGGATCTTGAAAGAAAGGGCCCCTGAATCATTCCACGAATCCATTGTGTGGTTCGATGAGCAACCTCTCGCAGCAGCATCTGTAGGACAGGTGCACAGAGCAACTTTGGCTACTGGTGAAGAAGTGGTAGTGAAAGTGGTCAAGGCTGATCACAAGAAGAGGTTCCAGAGAGACGTCAAGAGGATGATGCGGATGATGCGGATTGCAATAGCACTGTCTCCTAAACTGAGGAAGGTGGGAAATCCAATCGCATTGCTGAACCACGTCCAGGACTACACAACTAGAGAGTTGGACTTGCGAAACGAGATCAGAGGCGGCTCTGAGTTGAAATCGATACAAGAGAGCCTGGCTGAAGATTTCCCAATGAAACGCCTCAGGTTCCCGAAGTACTATCCCGAGATATCCAACGAGCACGTTCTGGTTTCCGAGTTCGTGGAGGGGAAGACCCTCGAGGAGTGCATCGAGGACGATAGCCTAGCATGGGACTATCTCATTGAGTTGTTCAGAATCCACGGGGCCTACATGTTCGGCGTCGGTACGTTCCATGGCGATCTGCATCCTGGAAACTGCATAGTTGACGGTGAGGGAAATTTTGTCTTCATCGACAATGGCGCGATTTGCAATGCTCCGAAGAACGTGAGCCTGCCTCTGTTCAAGTTCTTCGAGGGCCTCTCTAAGAATGATCTTGATTCGGCATTCGAAGCACTTCTCGGGCTCGCTGATGAGCGTCCCCCCGAAGAGAGGCTGATTCGATTCAAGGACAGGATGTCGGAAATATACAGTGGGTTCGGCGACAAGAGCGTTGGCGAGCAAAGCCTTACTGATCTGATGATGAAGACTGTGAGGGCAGCGGTGGAGGATGCGGGTGCTGACTTTGGCGAGGAGGGCTTTCCCATCATCCGCTCCCTGATGTACATGGACGGGTTGGTAATCAGAACCCATCCAGAGGTCAAGTTGATTGCTGAGATGGGCCCGTCGCTGGTTGAGTTCAGAGAGAGTCTGGGCATGGAGTGATTAGATGGGCAGCCATAGTGATGTTCTCGTGGTGGGCGCGGGCCCGGGTGGTCTTGCTTGCGCAATGCTCCTAGCCAAAGCAGGAGTCAAGGTGACCATCCTCGAAAAGTCGGATGGAGTTGGTGGAAGGACTCGCGTCTTCGAGAAGGATGGCTACAAGTTCGATAACGGTCCGACCTTCTTCCACTATCCTGAGATAGCGGAGGAGATATTCGGTGCTCTAGGTTTGGATGCTCATGAGGAACTTGGCCTAATCCCTCTGGATCCGAACTATCGCCTAGTCTTCGGTGCGGGTGGGAGCCTTAATGCGACCACCGACATGGAGGATATGGTGTCCCAGATTACCGATCTCTGTGGTGAAAAGAACGCTGAGGGATTCAGGAGGTACGTGGAGGACAACCGGACCAAGATGCGTCTCTCGAAGAATTGCCTGAACACGCCTTGGAGGGGGCCGATGGACCTGATGAACCGAAGGGCTCTGAGAGTCTCTAGGGTTCTTCGACCATGGAGAAGCGTGGCATCCGATCTAGCTAGGTTGTTCCCCGACGAAAGGATGCAACTTGCAATGTCCTTCCAGACCAAGTACCTAGGGATGAGTCCCTTCCACGCGCCCAGCCTATTCACCATTCTCGCATACCTTGAGTACGAACACGGTGTATTCCACACAGAGGGTGGTCTAGGGACGATTACTCAGAAAATGGGCGAGATTGCCCGGGGCTTGGGAGTCGAAATTCGTCTAAACGAGCCCGTGAGCGAGTTCGTCTTCGAGGGGAAGACGGTCGTAGGTGCGAAAACATCCGAGGGGACTTACACTGCAGATAGATACGTCATGAACGTGGACTTCGCCACTGGGATGAAGGGGCTGGTTCCGGATGACCTGAGGAAAAGGTGGTCCGACAAGAAGCTGGACGAGAAGTCGTACTCCTGCTCCACATACATGCTCTACCTGGGCATTGACAAGGTGTACGACACCCCTCATCATCAGATCTATGCGGCAAAGGACTACCAAAAAAACCTGAGAGAGGTTACTGAAAACAAGGTTACTTGGGACGATCCATCTGTCTACGTCCAGAACGCCTGTGTCACTGATTCGACAATGGCTCCAGAGGGCCACTCAACAATATACGTCCTAGTTCCAGTGAGCAGCAGCCACGATGGTATTGACTGGGAGGAGATCAAAGATGACTACATGGATGTGATTCTGAAGCAGATGGAGCATCTTGGTTTCACCAATCTCAAGGACCACATAGTCTCCCAGACGATTGTGACTCCCGATGACTGGGCATCTCGAGATATCTACAAGGGAGCAGTGTTCAATCTAGCCCATGGACTCGATCAGATGTTGTGGCGGAGGCCTCAGAACAAGTTCGAGGAACTGGAGAAGTTGTATCTTGTAGGTGGAGGAACTCATCCGGGGAGTGGTTTACCGACGATTCTAGAGAGTGGCAGGATATCGGCAAAGATGATTTGCGCTGACATGGGAATTGACCCTGATTGGAATGGTGCAGACCCGTGGTTCGAGGACCTAAGGCGCCCCAATATCAAAGCTAGAAATGTATGAGGTGCCAAGGTGGATTTGTTCGATCTCTCATTCTTCCTTTCCACGATGTGGGTTGGGCCTTTCTGGATAGCTATGCTGGTTTACCCTGAGCATGAAAAAACGCATTCGGTGATGGGTGGGTACTGGTTCTTCCTTGGTCCGATCGTTATCTGGTGGGCGTTGATGGCATCGGACCCGCAAGCACTGGTGGACTTCGCGATGGAATCTTTGGATCCGAGGAACGTGCTAGACGGTTTGGCCGATCTTTTGGGAACAAGGGCCGGGGCGTCTGCCGCTTGGGCTCACTTCGTTGCCGGTGACATAATGGTAACTAGATGGATGTGGAAGAGGTGCTTGGAGAGGGGGACAGAGAGATGGGTGTCTGCAGTCTCTGTTTTCTTCGGAGTCATGCTGATGCCAGTCGGTGTTGCATTGCACCTAGCGCTGGTTCGTGACAACACGGACTGATTTTATGGAAGATTGGCTGGAGCACCTGATTGCGATTCCCTACGGCCTATGGATCGCATGGGTTGGCGTTCAGCACTTCCGAGACCCTTCGTGGTTCGAGCCGATAGTCCCTGATCTCCTCGGGAGTGCAAGGTTCTGGGTGTATGCCAGTGGGGTCTTCGAAATCCTACTTGGCTTGGGAGTAGCTTTGCCTTGGTTCCGCAAGGAGGCCGCATTTGGAATCACACTCATGCTCCTGGTTCTGTACTGGGCCAATCTAAACATGTGGCTTAACGACATCCCGTTGGACGGGAAGACGTATGCTGGACACTGGCACGCACTGAGGGGTGTCGGGCAGGTGGCCTTGGTTTGCATCTCCCTGTGGTTGGGTGGATTGGAGACTGGCCAGAGATTGTCGGAATGGGTTCGTTCTAGAGGATGAAGTTCCCTAGGAGAGTATCTGATTGATCCTGTGGACCTCTTCGACACGGCCCGTCTGGAGGTCGTAAGCAGAAATCCTAGGTCGATGCTCCGGGTCCCTGAGGACTATTCCTGTGTCAAGCAAGACTGCGGAGGTCCGGTCGTCTTCCAACAGGACAGGGCTTCTCCAAATGCCCGCTTCTGGTGGTTCTACATCGAAGTTTGAGAGCATCTGAACAGGAGTGTGCCCTGCGATGATCTGCCTCTGTGGATCCAAAGGAGAAGTTGCTCGAAAGACCTCTCTGGACTTGAGTCGATCCTCGTCCGATTGGTCGTCGAGGGGCAAGTCTGCCCTGTATCCGGAGTGAGATAGTCGGAATCGATCCAGTATGACTTCCGTTGGCAGACTGTCGGTGTAATTCAACCATAGCCTTGCGTTCTCCCTCTTCTCCTGTTCGCTGCTTCCCATGGAGTCAAGTGTTGCCCTTCCCCCTACTTTGTCAATCCAGAAATCCTGACGACTAGGGTTATCCCCAAGAGCGATGGACATCAGTAGCTCATGATTTCCCTTAATTGAGAATATTCGGTCACTCTCGCAGACCATGGAGAGGACCCCGTGGCTATCCGGGCCCCTGTCAACCAAGTCACCGACGCAAATCACCATGTCTCCGTCGGTGAGTTCGAGTTTTCCCAGTAGAATCTCGAACTCCTCCTTGTATCCATGGATATCGCCGACCGCCCAAACCGAGGACCCTGCGTCCAGAGCACCTTGGAGAGCCTTCTCTAGGCCCTTATCCCTATGCGAGGGAGCCATCCTACTCCTCTTCGTCCGACCTGCTCGGAATCATTGGTGCCAACATCGCAGCGATTAGCAGCACCGGGATCAGGATGAAAATGGCCCCCAGGGACCCTGCTGGAGGGCTACTGGGCCTAGGAATTGCAGGTTCTATCAGCATCCCTGTGATGAACATCGCCGCCATCAGCGCAACTATTCGCATATTGTCAGTGGTGAGTTGCCCCGGGACGCTTCGTATCTGAGTCAAAGTCAGGAGGATTAGGACCACTATCATGAGCATCAGCGAGAGTATTGCGAATGGGTTTCCTCCTTGAGGTCCTCTGCCCTGCTCGAGAGAGGTCTCCATTGATATCAGAATCTGCAGAGAGATTGCTAGTATCGCTATTGCTAGGACGGCAATCATTGCCATTCTTCCATTGCCCTCTTTTCCTTGAGACATCAGTTTCCTTCCTCCGTTAGTTCCACTCTTTTGCCCATTCCGTCCCTAATCCTCCTAATGTGGCCTTCTGCCTCCATTCGTGACAGGAGCCTGCTTGCCTTGGAATCGGTGAATCCGGTCTCCGTGACAAGTTCGGCCTGCCACATCGAGCCATTTCTTGACGATATTATGCCGACTACTGTTTTCTGATCTTCTGAAAGCATTCGAGGCGCGCTCCGGGTATCCCTGCTTTCGGGTGTCGGTTGTCTGCGCGGATCGTTTAGCCACATCAGCGAAACCCCGATGATTACGCCGACGCTGGTTAGGAAAAGTGAGTAAATCACGTAAGAGGCGAAGTATCCGGATGTGCCCGATTCAAAGGTGAACGGAACCGCGATTAGGAGGATCAGCATGAAACCGCCCAAAGCCAGAGTGATCCTAGCTACTCTGTCAATCGGGGGTTCCTGACCCTCCCCGGCGAACCCACTCATGTGATGTCCCCTTCTAGCGTAGATGTCAATGTTGGGCGACTCGGTGCGTTGCACCCGCCGAGCCGCTGTTGTTGTGTGAGATTACTCGGAGTGGCAGTATTGCCTGTCTTCGTACCATGTTCCACCGGAAGCCTCGCATTCCTCTTGGTTATCGGGCGAATCTGCCTCGTCGTCCCTGTCTCTCTCGCTGGAGTCGCTATCTCCTTCTGACTCTCTGTCCAGTTCGCTCCATTCACAGTAGAATACGCCTTCACCGCGGTCTGCGGCCTCGGTCCATACCCCCTTCCTAGACTCGCATATCTCCTGGGTGATCACCAGGACTGGTTGCCTTTCGTCCGTTTCACGGTCCACGCACCTGTCCAGCATCTTGCAGAACGCTCCTCCCATTCTTCCTCGGAATCCCTTCCTCATGTCATGGTCTCTGTCGCATCTTCGTTCGTCTGCGCAGTCCCTGTGGTGCTCTGCTCGAGATATCATGTGCTGGATGACTGTCCTGATCGTCTCTGAGTCAGCCGAGCAATCCTCGCTGTCCATGCAGAAGGAAATTGCCTCCTGAGCTGCCATGAGTTGGCTGGACTTCTCCTCTGCGAACTCCCTCTTCTCGGTCTCTTCCCAGTCCTTTCTCTCGTCCCAGTCCTTGTATAACTCATGGTCACAATCGTAGTGAACAACGCCATTTTCTTCCCTTATGCAAAGCCGATTGTCATCGGCCTTGTCAGCTCCGTCCTCCTTGGTAACGGAGTCTGTCCCGTCTAACTTGGCCTGCATACCATCAACGGCCCATGTTATTTTCTCGATCATCTCGGATAGCGAATCTGCGTCTGCTGTGCAGTCCGCGTTATCGAGGCAGAACTGGAAGGCTGCGATTAGGTTGGAGTTGATGGCGATTCTCTGCTCGAGGTGCTCGGTCCTGTCCTCCATCCTGTCGTTCATCCGGCTCTTCATTGCCTTCCTGATGTGCTTGCCCAGTGGCTTGCCGTCGGTCTCCTTGGCCTCCCATGTGTCCTCTCCGGTCATATCGTCGACTGCGCCCTCGAAGGGGTCCTCCTCAGCGTACACCGGTGCAGCGTAGTCCTCTAGGGTCGCTGCCACGGATGCACCGGCTAGTAGTGACACCACTGCGAGTGCGACTACGCCCATCGTGACTTTCTTCCTGTTCTGCTCCATTTTCTCGCTCTTTCCTGGCTCCATTTCCCGTTCACCTTGAAATCCAAGTAGGTGCAAAACCATATCATAATCCGGGCTAAATGCTCGTTATTCCCCGCAAAAAGCCGCAAAAGGTGTTCTTTCAGGTTCTGACTATTCCAACGTGTTAGTGGGGACTGGTCCATACGTATTGTCGTGGGCCTGTCCGTCCTCGATCATCCATACTAGCCATAGGATTATTCCGATGCAAGGAACAATGAATATGAGAGCCATCCAACCACTCTTACCAGTGTCGTGCAATCTCCTGACGGTTACTCCTATCATCGGTATTATCATTGCAAATATGGCCAGATAGGGGACGGCGATCGCCAATCCTGCAAGGCCTTCACTGACACTAGAAAGGGCAATCGCCGCAACAAGACCGACGATCTGTAAGACTGTTGCAACGACGAAGTATCCGAGATAACCCCACCAGTATTCGGATCTTGACGCTCTTCCGGAGAAAGCGGCGTACTTGTTCCTGAAAACTGTCGATAGGGCGTCCATAAATCCCATCATCTGCTGGGGGCGGGGGCTGAATGCGGGTGCTGCAAATTGCTGTCCTTCTTGTTCCATTACGGAATGCTCGGAAGCCCCTTGGATAAGTGTTGTTGCGTCAATTGCCTGATAGAGCCCTATCCAGCTTGGAGAGAGTGTCGTCGACGTCTTCTTCGTTTAGCACCATGGGGGGCTTGATCTTGATGACGTTGTGAAGCGGGCCGTCAGTGCTCATTAGGACACCCATACCCCTCATTGAGTCTACGATTTCTGTTGCCTCTTCGGATGCGGGATCCAGCGTCTTCCTATCTCTGACCATCTCGAACCCGAGGAATAGCCCCCTGCCTCTGACGTCTCCGATTATCTCATGCGAGTCCTTGAGCGAGAGTAGTCCTTCTGTGAATCTAAGTCCTAGCTCACTTGCCCTTTCCATCAGCCCGTCCCTCTCGATTACGTCCATGACTGCCATGCCAATTGCACATGATACCGGGTTCCCTCCGAAAGTGCTGAAGAACTCCATCCCTCCGAAAGAAGATGCTATCTCTGGCGTGGTGAATACGGCTGCCATCGGATGCCCATTACCGATCGGCTTGCCCATGACCACGATATCTGGGACGACTCCGCTCTCCTGGAAGGCCCACATATGCGAGCCGACCCTTCCGAATCCGACTTGCACCTCGTCGGCTATCAGCAGGCCCCCCTGGCCCCTGACTGCGGCCTTGGCTTCCTCCAGATAGCCATCTGGGAGTAGCACCTGTCCTGCGCAGGATAGCATCGACTCGATCAAAAGGCCTGCTACAGGACCCGCTTCTGACATGCCAGACCTGACTTCGTCGTTGAATCGCGAATCTGGTCTGCGATAGGAGTCCGGGATCGGGAGGACATGCACCCATGGCTCTGGCTCGCCCTTCCCCCCGGGGCCTCTGAACTTGTAGGGGCTCAGGTCGATCAGCATCCCGGTGTGCCCGTGGTATGCCCCCTCGATAACGGCCATGTCGTTGTTGCCGGTATACGACCTCGCGAGACGAACTGCCAACTCGTTTGCCTCTGAGCCAGAGTTTACCATGAAGCCGATGCTGAGAGCGTCGGGGAGCGTGCTAGCAAGCCTCGAGAGGTACTCCGTCA
>NYST01000025.1 GCA_002683155.1 Methanobacteriota archaeon
CCGAGCCGGGTCTGTAGCTTAGTCAGGTAGAGCACCCGGCTCTTAACCGGGCGGTCGCGGGTTCGAACCCCGTCAGACCCGCCACAAACACATTGCACACAATCGAGGTTTCATAACGGTAGTCCAAGCCGGAAGAATAGGCGTAGCTATGGGGAAGAAGTACTGGATAGGCGATGTAAGGTCCGGTTTGCACGATGGGAAAACCGTCGAACTGAAGGGTTGGGTGCACAGGACACGGGGGTCCAACAAGATTCGATTCATCGTTGTGAGGGATTCCACGGGACACGTCCAATGCGTAGCGAAGAGGGATTCGGTCGGCGACGAGTGCTTTGAGATCCTCAAAAACGCACTGATAGAGACTAGCGTGGTGATCAGGGGGGTGGTCGAAGCGACCGAAAGGGAGCACGGTCACGAGTTGCAAGTGACCGAAGCCGAGGTGGTCGGGCCCGTGAATCCCGAACGCCCATTCCCAATCACCGAATCAGCTATGGATGAAGCCGACGGAGGGGAGACAGAGTTCCTACTGGACAACCGTCACCTGTACCTAAGGACTAGCCGAATGACGACAATGCTGAAGATCAGAAGCTCCGTCTTCGGTGCGATCCACTCATACTTCCGTGACAGGGACTTCATCGAGTATCAGGCCCCTAACTTTGTCGCAGGCGCGGTAGAGGGGGGTAGCACACTCTTCGAGGTGCCCTACTTCGGAAAGAAGGCATATCTTACCCAATCTTGGCAACTCTACGCAGAGGCTGCGATGCCTGCTCTAGAGAGGCTATACACGATGGCTCCCTCATTCCGTGCAGAGAAGAGCAGAACGAGGAGGCATCTCACGGAGTTCTGGCACGCCGAGATGGAGATAGCATGGGCCTCAAACAACGACGTCATGCAGCACGGAGAGGGAGTTGTGCGCAACATCGCAAGGACCCTACTGGACGATAGATCGGGAGAACTCGAGAGCCTGGGCAGGGACCTCTCCCTCGTGGAGAGGTACGCCGAAAGCGAATACCCAAGGATTCGATACGACGAGGCCGTCGAGACCCTCCAGGGAAAGGGCGTCGAGATAGAATGGGGCCAGGATCTGGATTACTCCAAGGAGAAGGTCCTGACTGCTGACTTCGACGTGCCACACTTCCTTACTCACTATCCCAGGGTCGCCAAGCCATTCTACCACCGACCCGATCCCGATGACCCGAAGTACGTACTCTGTCATGACCTGCTAGCACCGGAGGGCTACGGGGAGATAATCGGAGGTGGCGAGAGGACCTGGTCAGAGCAAGAGATCCTAGAGAGGATTGACGAAGAGGGCACACCAAGGGAACCATACGAGTTCTACATCGACATCAGGAGGTACGGCGGCGTCCCCCATGGGGGATTCGGTCTGGGTGTCGACAGGGTGTGCACATGGCTCGCCGGAGCCGATCACATCAGGGAAGCCATCCCATTCCCCAGAGACAGCAGAAGGGTCACACCATAGGTGGCAAGATGGACACAGAACCGCGATCCCCGCCGATAGCAGAACCCGGCATTTCCGGGCAGACGAGGCCACTTGCAAAAATTGTCGCCGCATCTGCCGTCACGGCTAGCCTTTGCTGCCTCCCCTCAGTCATTTGGGTCATGTTCGCCGGCTCCTCAGCCATTGTCGCCGCCGACCAACTCTCAAACGACCTCTACTACTCATGGGTGAGATTCGCATTGTATGGCGTCTCCTTCTGCATGGTCTCATATGGACTAGTACTCTACTTTCGCAACCAGGGAGTATGTACTTTGGACGATGCCAAGAGGGAGAGAAGGAGGGTTGTGAACACCTCTCTGGCCGTATTCACTGCAGCTATCACCGTCTACCTCGTATGGAACTTCGTTATACTCGAGATCGTGGGCATTGCGATCGGCCTCCCTTGGGAGGACTCTGCATTCTGGAACTAGTGCATTGGAGAACGAATGCCTCTTACGAAGGTCGCCCCTAGCACGCACATGGGTGGCGACTGGCGCGACATCGATATCTCAAATCCTACAGAAGAGCACGCGATGCTCCGTGAGATGGTTCGGAACTTCGTCAAGGAAAGGGTAGAGCCACAGGCCCTCGACAATGACAGGGATGAGAGATTCAACCTCGGCCTTTTCCGCGAGATGGGGGATATGGGCCTCCTTGGCCTCACGGCACCGCCCGAATATGGGGGTGCGGGTATGGATGCCACCTCAGTCGCAATTGTGAACGAGGAACTCTCATACTCGGATCCCGGCCTCTGCCTCGCGTTCCTGGCCCATGACCAACTTTTCGTGAACAACCTAGTGCATAGCGGAACTCCCGAGCAGAAGGAGAGGATGCTGCCCAAGGTGTGCAGCGGCGAATGGATTGGGTGTCTTGGGATGAGCGAGCCCGACTTCGGAACCGATGTCCTAGGTATGCAGACCAATGCGATCAGGTCAGAAGACGGCTCTTGGACCATCAATGGGAGGAAGATGTGGATTACAAACGGAATTATCGACGATGAGGGGACTCCCGCCGACGTAGTTTGGCTCTATGCAAGGACGGGCACCGACGATAGGGGCAGGGCAGAGCTTACCACCTTCTTAGTCGAGAAGGGGATGGAAGGATTCTCATCCGGGCAGAAGATCACCGACAAGCTAGGGATGAGGGCCAGCACAACCGCTGAACTGGTCTTCGAAGACTGCGTCGTCCCTCCAGAGAATGGCGTGGGAGAGCCCGGCGAATCGATGATCCACCTGATGAGGAACCTGGAGCATGAGAGGGTCGGACTCGCAGCCATGAGCGTCGGTATTGCAAGGAGGTGCCTTGCTGACATGAACTCCTATGCCACAGAGAGGGAGGCATTCGGAAAGCAGATCCGAGATTTCGGCCAGATACAGCGCCACATTGGGGAGTCTTGGGCCGAGTATAGGGCAATGCGCGCATATGTGTACGACACTGCTAGGCAGATCGAACTCTCGGAGGCCGGCCACAGGCTCGATTCTGACGGCGTCAAACTTTTCGCTACAACTGCGGCCAAGAACATCGCCGATCGAGCAATACAGGTGATGGGCGGGTATGGATACGTAGGCGAGTACGTCGTAGAGAGGTTGTGGAGGGATGCAAAACTCCTCGAAATCGGTGGCGGGACTCTGGAGAGTCATCAGAAGAATATCACGAAGGACCTGAAGAGGGATCCCGGAGTAATCGAGGACTGATCAGTCGACGTCCTCGATCAAAACCATCTTCAAAGCGCCATTGGAAGCACTGTACTCGACGGACTTGAAGGCAACCTTGACTTCATTGCCATCGAACGGGTCTATGATGTGGGGCTGACCCCCTCTGAAGAGCTCCATCATTGACTGGTACTCCGAAACGGAGGCCGACGAAATGACATCGTAAACTGCCGACTCAGAGCCTTCATCAAGCAGGTCATCGCCCTCCCCTCCTCTGATCACGGTCCTCTGGATCCTTCTCTCGATGTGAATTGTGATCTCAACACATGGAATGGTCAACTCGACCATTTTTTGCTTCTTGGGCGCGAGTAAATCGGAATCTTCCGCCTTCCCCGGGCCCTTCATTGTGAGGCTTAGCGGCCTAACCAGTCTGTCATCAGTCATGCAACCCGGTGCCCGTCCCAATTAATCAAACTTCAGCAGGACTATGCCGAAATTTCTACTGCCGTCGCCTCAAACATAACAACTTGCACGGTAATCGTGATTTCTTCGTCATCGTCCCCCTGGCCGGGAAACAGGCTCTCATCAGTATTGACCTCAACATCGATTTCAAGCTCACCTTCCCCCCAACCTGCCTCCTGCCATGGCAGCAACGCCTGGTACTCGTTCACCGAATCCGTGTTTCCGGGAGTTCCGTCATAGTTCGGGTAGACCCTGAGGTACATGTAGAACGGCTGGCAATCGTTAGCTTGTCCTGAAAGGGTATTGTTACTGTCATCCCACTGGGCTGCAAGGCCGCCTTCACGGACATCTGCAAGAACAGAGTCGCACTCATTCGTGGGATCATTGTTCGCAATGAGGCCGTCATTGCCAGTATCATCCACGGTGATGTTCAACTCCCCAATTAGGAACCCATCCGGTACGTCAATATCATCGAGGTAGAATGTGAACGTCTGCTTCTCTTCGTCCTGCAGAACCATCGCCTCCTCCAATATTTCTATCTCCTCGACGAATGAAAGTGACCAAGTCTCCTCGGTAGTGGCATCTTGAATAACCTCCCAGTGGTTCGACATCAAATCAATCGAATTGTAACTGAAAATGATTAGGAAAGCTGCGACAACTCCAGAATAAGCCTTCACTGCACCCCCGTATAGTGATAAGTTTCCCACAATCTCACTCATGCTTCCCTGGAATTCGTATGGCTCATCAGACAATCAAAAACCCCCTATACAGTAATCTCCATCAGTGAAATCAACAATGAAATCAGCATAGCAAGCGCCATTGAAATTCCCAAAGCGACAGAGAAAATCCGATATTCCCCCTCATCTATGTCCAGTAAACCAGTCTCACCCGATCCGATTAGCACATCACTTACGCTGATTGATTGCCTGATCATACTATTCGTTATCTTCTCCTCCCAACCAATGAAGACTACCACGGCAGCAGCAAACAAAGCAGAGGTAATCATCTGTGGGATCGGCAGAACGGTTTGAATCAACTCAATTATGCTCGAAGTTACAATCAGTAGCATCAGTAAGACCATTATTCTGGTAAACCAAACATTGTCGCCCCCTGTTTCAATGAGATTGAAATTTAGGATGACGTACATCAGAATCAGTGGAACCACCAAGAATCTGATTATTTCCGAGCTAAAGACATACCAAGTTGAGTAAATCGGATTCAACTCCTCGCAAGTCGTATTTACGCAGGAATCCACAATGCCCATTTGCGTGTAGTCAAATATGAACCACAGTATGCCTATCGTGAAAAATGTGAAAATTATCGTCGACACTCCCGAAAAGCCCTTCCTTTTTGTTCTCCATGCCTCTCCCACGAAGAGAGTCACGATTGTGACTGCGAACATCGCTCCTGCCATTGTAGAGCTCAGCAATGCAGTTATTGTCGGGTCCCTCAGTTCCGCATTCCCAACTAAACCCCTTGCAGTAAAATGATTTTCTTGAGTCAGGACTATCCCCAGCCAGTAAGTTAACCATTCTCCAAAAACTCCAATCAATAGTAGGGCAGCAACTGCAGATACTGTCCTATCTTCATCCATGCCCCCTTGGATTTCACTGAACAAATAACGCAGATATACCCCAACCCAAACGAGAAACGGGACAAGGAAGAAAATATACTGCAGGTTAGAATACTCGTAATTGGTTACAATCCATAGGGGGACTAGTAAAATTGTGAAAATCCCGACAAACACCGCTCCCAGTCTTGCAAATGACTCGCTAAAGAAAACAGGGTATGGGTAGATGAGCGGGAGAACAGCAATTAGTGATAGGTAGACAATCCTAGTGGAACCAGCACCATATCTCAAAAAGGAATCTGAAAACTCGGAAGTAGTGATATTTTCATTCGTGAACTGGTAGTCAATTATGGTTTGAAATAAGAAAATCACCCCTAGGACGAAGAAAGTCCACCCCAAGACCAGGGCTGCTAGCCTTTCACTTGGCTTGGCCTTCTCAGACCTGTATACGAGAATTATCGTCATTACTCCAAGGATCAGGTGGATCATGGTTGCAATAGGCAGTAATGCATTCTCTCCTGCCACTATTACTCACCCATGGAGGCGCTAGCTACGAAACCGCTGACTATTACTTCGATGGTGATGTCTTCGTCGTCGTCACTGGAAACCGGGCCCAGTTCATCTACCGTGTTAACATCCAACTCAACCTCAACTTCCAACTCGCCTTCTCCCCAACCAGTTTGCCTCCAAGGTAGAAGTGCTTGGAATTCATTGGGGGAACTAGCATTCAGATCCTCCCCGTCAAACCCGGGATAGGCTCGAAGATTGAGAATTATCCATTCGCAACTACTGTCCTGCCCAGAAAGAACATTTCCCTCGTATTCCCATTGAGCTGTCAATCCTCCTTCGTTCCGGATATTGGCGCCAATCGAGTCACATTGGGCCACGGGGTCGAACAGAGTTCCGTTTGAATCGGAATCCGGCTTCACAATCACTTCGATCCCCCCAACAAGATAACCTTCTGGAAAATTGAA
>NYST01000026.1 GCA_002683155.1 Methanobacteriota archaeon
AAGACTGAACAGGGAAAATGCCCGGTTTGCAACCAAAATACAACTGCCATCCAAGGCTCGAATGGCGAGGTAATTATTCCCTGCGAATCGGACGGTTGTTCTGGCAAGGGGGAGATTGGTTCGGAATGTGAACAGTGCGGATCAAGGATACCATCCAGAGTAATATGTTCAAACTGCGGATCCAATACGCCAGTAGGGAGCCACTTTGGCAGGGTTGAGGCCTGGTGAATGATCAGACAGACAAATCGAATGATGCTGGAGACGGCTATTTCGAAGATGTTCCAAGAAAAGATGCCTCTGCCATGGTAGTCGCGCTAAGCCTATCTCTACTCTTAATTCTGGCATCTTCCATTGCATTACTATACATTTGGAGAGATGGCGATCTAGTGATAGAGAAACCATCTGCAGCCCTATCTTCTTGGGAGATGGAATACAAGATACTGACCGGAGTAGATAATCAATCAATGTCTGAACTCAGTGGGGAAGGTGTTGTTGTTTGTATCGTTGACTCGGGAATAGACCTAAGCCATCCCGACCTAAGGAGTCTTGTTCTAAAGGGGTGGCTAGATTCCGTAAATGGGATTGATGAGCCCTATGACGATGAAGGACATGGAACTGCTATGTCGGGAATTATTGTGGCTGATGGGGGTCTGAAAGGTGTTTCCAGAGGAGTTGATCTACTAATTGCTAAGGCTATTGATAGTGAGGGACAGGGGGATGCCAGTTCGGTAGCAAATTCTGTAGACTGGTGTGTTCAAAACGGAGCAGACATAATTTCTCTGAGTCTTGGTGGGGGACAGAGTTTCGGATCTGGATTTTTCACGACCGATGAATTGGAACAATCGATTGATGGTGCACTGGATTCTGGAGTTTTCGTGATTGCTTCGGCAGGAAATGATGGTGAAGACGATGATGGTGACGTGGGCTCACCGGGATCAGTTGAGGATGTCATCTGTGTCGGAGGAATAACGCGAAACGGCGAAATCTGGTCTGGCAGCTCTGAGGGCGACAATGATGGTCGCCTGTGGCCAAATCCTATCCTGCCCAGAAGTAATCCCGACAAAAAGCCGGAGATAGTGGCCCCTGGGCACGAAGTTCCAGTGCTGATGGCATCTGGAGTGGGCAACAGTGGATGGTGGGGGTGGTCCAGTGGCACTTCAGCAGCTACTGCTTGGGTTAGCGGATCGATAGCCCTCTTGTTGCAGGATGACCCCGATCTCCAGAGGGAGAATTCTTCCGGCAGGGAATCTATTGAGGCGGTAAAGGGTGCAATTGCACAGAACTCACAAATGATGGATGGACAAGAAGCACATGATGACCACTATGGTTATGGGCATCTCAGAATAGACCTGCTGGTATCGAATTTTGCTGCCGAAGATTAGATGCCCTTCAGAAGAGCCACCAGAGTCCCGCCTGTCAAATCTGTGAATCCCACAGAGTCACTATCGTTGATTCTTTTGACAAGTTCAATCCATTCGTTGAATGACTGAACCTTCAACTGTGCCGGGGTTGGCTCCACAACATCGGAGAAATCGCCCACATCCCCCGTAGGCACGGTCGGTTCCAAAAGAAGGACCAGACCCCCTGGTGAGACCAAATCGAACGCAGCTGAAGCGGCTGCAACCCTTTCCTCTTCGGGCAAGTCGATTATGATCAAATCAAGTGGCATGGGGAGGATGGAATTTACGGCATTCTGGGGAATTGTGATGTTAGATGCCATTGATGACGATGTCTCCGCAAACACTTCTTGCCAAGTGGTGGAAATCGACTGCGCCCAACCCTCTGCCTCGTACCTCCTAATCAATCGATCAATGATCACACAAAACCTTGTTCCCGGTTCAATAATTCTGAATGAGTCGGGGGGTTTACGATTCCCACCTTGAGCATAGTCATCGCTATTGGACCAGAGGTCAAAGAGCCATGCAGATAGGTGCCCAATACCTCCGCCGGCAATAGTGACGTTCCTAGGCTCGATTCTAGAGCAGACGTCTCGGATTCTGGACCTCACTGATCTAGGTAGCAGCGGTATGTCCATGTGGAGCATCTGCTCGCCAATACTGGAAGCAATCTCAGGTTCTGACTTATCACCCTCTAGATCCTCCGAGAGAAGACGTATCATTACATCTGAATCTGACATTTGGGGGAGTCCCTGACTGTTTCTGTCGTCGCCCACGGTTATCTCTGACGAGTGTTCCTCTTGAATAATACTCTAGGATGGGTTGAATACCCTACCTCATCACGATTGAGTATGAGTAATGAAGACGGGGGTACATTTTCTGAATGCCCTAGTTGCGTCGAAGTAACTGGCCATTCAATCATCAAAAGGACCCCTCGGGGGGAAGGAGAGGATGTCTTAGTCAGATGCAACACATGTTCATCCGTTCATAGAATCATGATTCGACCTCCGAAGCCGGTAATGATTAGGACGACGTTGTCGGATGGGAGGGAAAGTTTCGGCGTAGAAATAGAGGTCGATGAGGATGAGGAAATTTCTGTAGGAGACATGTTCGAGCATGACGAAATAACATGGATGGTGACAAGAATTGACAATGATGAGTCACGGCCAGAAAAGATCCTCGGAGCATCTGAGATTTTCTCAATGTGGGCGACGAGATCGGATAAGACCATTGTGGGCATCACAATGACGATTGGCGAAATAAGTGAGTCTGGAAAATTAGAATGTGAGCCTGACAGAGTATTCTCTTGTGGGTCAATAATTAACTTCGCAGATTCTAGATGGAGAATTCGGGCGATCCATACTGGAAAGGGTAGAACACTGACTGGAAGTAGAATTGCAAACGAGATTCGCAGAATTTACTTGCATCCGCCGGATAGAGAGTATTGACTAGTAACAAGATAACGGCGGTTACATCATAATGCATCATTTCTGATTTGGAAACAATATGGGCAATGCTCCCCGATAACGTAGTATTCTGACTTCTGTTCATCCGGCGATAATGGTTCCCGGCACTTGAAGCACATCTCGATTTCGGTCTCCAAAAGATTCGTATCAACCGCAACACGTTGATCAAAAACGAAACAATCGCCGTCCCAGTGCGAGCCTCCGCATTCTTCGAAATATCCCAGTATTCCGCCTTCTAGTTGCTTTACGTCCGTGAAACCAGCATTCATCATCACTGCAGAAGCCTTCTCACACCTTATTCCGCCAGTACAATACATTACTACGGTCTTTGACTTAAACTCCTCTGGTATCGATTCTATTGCCTCTGGGAACTCTCGGAACGTAGAAATTCCCAGCTCAATGGAGCCTTCAAATGACCCCACTCTGGTCTCGTAGCTATTCCTGGTGTCCAAAACTAGGATTTCTTGCCGATTATCCATAAGCTGCTTGAATTCTGTTGGTTTGATGTATGGGCCGGTAGATTCTGATGGCTTGATTTCTGGAATCCCTAGTGAGATTATCTCATTCTTCCTCTTGACGAGCATACGACGAAATGGTTGGTAATCAGTATGGCTGAATTTTACTGGTATCCCAGAGAATCTCTTGTCTGACTCAAGGTACTGAATGAATGCGTCAATCGAACCCTCAGAACCCGCAAGGAAGAAATTGATCCCATTAGGGCTCAAAAGAATGGTCCCCTTGAGCCCCAGTGATGTGCACTTTTTCATGAATGGTTCTCGTAATTCGTCTCGGTCATGAAGGTCGACAAAACGATACCCGGCAATATTCAGCACCTGGCTACTCACGATTCAGTGCGAGGAGTTTCTGGGTAAGAAACTCTGCATCATCTTCGATTGGTCCAGGGCATCAATAGGGACTTAGTGACATGGACTGCGACCCCAGGGTTTTCCCTGAGCCTGCGCATACCGTACTCATACCATTTCTCACCGTACGGCATGTAAATCCGTGTCCTATGTCCTTTCTTGGCTAGGTCCCTCCTAATATTGCCCCTCACCCCTAAAAGAAACTGGAATTCGTAACCCGGTCCCTTTCCCTTTCTATTCAATGCCGATGGCCTATGTCTGGGATCTTCTTTTTTTGGCCCTAGGCCTCGTGATTCCAGAGACTTCAGAGCATGATCTATCACCGGGACGTCATGAGAGGCGATTGCTGTGTATGAGCCAGAATCGAGCATGAGGTCTATAGCACGGTTTGTGGCATCCACGATTTCAGAGTAGCTTGTGTGGGATATCTCGGGGGGTTCTAGATAGATTCCTTTACAGATCCTGAAGTCAGAGTTTTTTCCAAGCGTCCCGCTCACAATCGAGATATCGTCAGGCGTCCGGAACATCCTCCCTTGGAGGACAACACCGATATTCTCGAGGCCTTTTTTCTGAATTGCAATCATTGCATCTATTGTAGCCTGAGTTACACGATTATCCTCCATATCTAGCCTAACGAAAATATCGTTCTCCGCCGCCTTTCTTACTATTCTTTCAATATTTGAGAGGGTTGATTTCTGATCTATAAGGAGACCCAGTGCAGTCGGTTTGATTGAGATGTTGGCATCCATCCCACTTTCCACAATTGAGTCGATGACAGACTCGTACTCATTGATGAACCATGAGGACTCGTCGAGTGATTTTATCTCCTCCCCCAGAACGTCGATTGTGAAGCATGCACCCTCCGATGATAGTTTCTTCATCAATTCAAGAGCCTGTTCCAGGCTTTCTCCTGCTGTGTACCTTTTTGCGACCCACCCTACAATGAATCTAGGAGCGAAGGGCAGGAAGGTGACAATGGTTCGCCCAAAGATACCCATGTGTGCCACAGCGTGGCTAGAGACTTGACAATTACGGGAGGCAGATTTGCTTTCCCCTTAGGACTGGTACTCCGAGTTCAGAAAGAAGATTGGACAGTGCAGACCTTTGCCACCCCTTGAATGACTTACGATCTAAGTGGGCAAAAATATCACCTCCGGGAAATGCGGACCTAGTAGATTCAACTGCAGTTCTAACAGAGTGGGACCATGGTCCGGCTGGGATTGATCCTTCCTCATTTTCTCCTTCGAAAACGATTGCATAATTTGCCAGAATATGACCAACCCAGACGTCGGAAGCTGAAATTACGGCTTTGTGACGAGGTGCATAGTGACCACCCCCCAGGCCAATCATCACGTCCCCAACGCCCTGCCAATCATTCTTGACGCAGTTTTTTGACAATCCCAGGCAAATGGCGATTGTCTTCGACCAAACTCTAGCGGCTCTGACGTCGTCCCATTGTTCCATGGTCGAACCTATTTCGAGATAAAGCGTAGGCGCAACTAAAACTGGGCCGTGATGAGTAGCTTCCAGAGTTAGATCGTATTCATTTTCGAGATGGTCTTCCGTGGCTAATCGGCACATATTCCTGAATAATTCTCCGAACCTCGTGGAAGGAGGAACTGCAGTTCCGGTTATTCCCCCCGAACGAGCCGCCACACCGTGAGGAAATTCGCCTGGCACCCCAATTGCATGGAGCGTCAATGCAGGAGTATTGGAAGCAGAAACATGCCTTGAGAGAACTAAGACCTCGTCTACTTCGGACCCAGTCAACGATGTGTGTGTAGAATCAATACCATCGGCCCAGATATGCAAACTATCTATCAGAAGTATCTCGGCATTTCCAGTAGAATGCCGATTAACCCGGCCATGGTCAAATTCCTGCGATTCCCCCCATCCGCCTATGTTCATTACTTCCGCCAGCATATTCATCGAAGCGGGGTCTTCGGTGGAAGCCAAAAGTAGTGAGACCATGCATCGTGAAGGTGTTTGTATCTTCAATATTCTCGGGCACTCTTTCAATAGTTGTTCTGCTTCGGGGGCCTGTGAAGAGAAGCGAGGTGAATTTTGCACCTGTCAGAATATCAAGGGGAGATGGCATTCACGTTTTGTCTGGAACCCAGGGTGAACTGGTGAAAATTAATCCCGAGGGAGTGCTTCTAGGCGAGGTTGTTACTCCTTTCCCAACACCAATAATTGATGGCGTAATAATTGAGTCCGAAGTATTGCCAAATACTTCTCAGATTTGGGTTGGTATTTGGCTGGATAGAGAATTCAGACAATCCAGAATCGCTGCCCTACCAATCGATATGGAATGGATTACGGGATCTAGCAGAGAAGATTTGCGAAATGCGATTAGTTCCCTCAATGGGTCGGAAATTGCCCCCTCAAACTCGATGTGGAACAGAGTAATGGACTCTGAACCGATGAAGATGGGGAAATATGGGAGTAGCGTAGTATTTGCCACAGTTTCAGGAGTCTACATGATCGACTGCAATGCGAATGAGGTCTGGAGGGGTCTGCTTCCTAGGTGGCCCGAGATATCCAATATTTCTGCTTATGATGAGATAGTCGGGGTCGTTGAGTTTTCTGGGGGAGTAGCAATTTGGTCCAAGGCAGGAGGAGTTTCAGTCCTAGATCCATCCAATGGCCTAGAGATATTCTCCAGAGTCATTGAATTCGGAGACAGTGTGGCCAACGTAATCTTCTCCGAGGATGGGGGGTGGTTTGTGATGCTCCATGAGGGTTCAATTGCCACGATTGACAAAATTGAGGGGGAACATAGAATCTACAGAACTGGAGGACCGGTTTTGGATGCAGAGTTCAATGGCGAAGAATGGAGGTGGACCGGATGGAGGCACGATGGGGCCCTGTCTAGCACTGGCCTAGTGGTTTCGGAAAGAGATAACGTAGGAATCTCGATAATTGATGGGAATATTCTGGCAAATGATGGCTCATGGAGCAAATTTGGCAGCTATTCCGAATCGCCGGCAATGGAATGACCGCACTTCCCACATACCTTTCTATCGCTGTGCTCTCCCATGAAAACCCCAGGTCCGCAAATAGGGCATTCTGTGCCCTTCCTTACTAGTTCACCGTCTTCTACGGCGTACTTTGATGGCTTGGATTTCTTCCACTTCTCTCCAGAACCCGCCATCAAGCCTCACCTTCCTCATCGGAATCCTCTGATTCTGTTTTCACTGGTTCTTGTTCCTCAGCCTTTTTCTCCTTTGGTTCAACTTTCTCGCTCAACTGATCGTACCGAGTTCTAACATATTCTGGTTCTATCGAGGCTGACTCTTCGGAGCCATAAATAAGGGCCAAACCGGTTGTCTTTGACATTCCGAACCTAGTGTTAACATTCTTGATGAAGACTTGTGCCTTTATTGCCCCTGGTTCGGCCTTGGCCGCCGCATCCCTCATCTGGGATCTAGACGGAGTGGCGTCTCCAGAGTGATTCCACTGGAATGTTAGTTCAACTCTGTCAAGCGCTGGGTTTTCCTTTCTCTCAATAATTTCCATATCCACACCTACCTGATATTTACCTTTAGAGCATAACTTCCTGGCCTATCGATCTGGAGCCTCTTGGCTACTTCTGACCTGTCAGGATGCATGATCACAACGAACCCCTGCCAGTCGGTAGTTACGGGTGCACTGGGGCAGTAATTGCACTGAGGAGGATCCGCCTTCTTCTCAGGATCCGGGAGTATCATATTGCACTCACCGCATGCGAATGGTTGCTTGGCCATATTATTCGTCACCTTTGGCCCACTCGAATCCACCTAGGCCGTCCATCTTGCAATTTAATCCAATCTTGCTTGAACGGGGGTCGTTATGGTTGATTGATTTAGAAACAATTCTTGCCCTAACGGATGAACCCATTACTAGTGACCTACCGCTCTGCATGCCCTCGATTCTACCGGGGTTTGCACCTAGATTAACCTGCACGGGCTCGTCAAGAATCTGGGACTTGTGAAGAAGCGCTTCCATGGGCCCTATCCTCACGAAGGCACCATATTCCGATACCTCGGAAACTGCTCCATCGACAACCTCATTGTTGTCCATCGAGAAGACCAGGGCCTTGAATCTGACATTCTGATAAATCGCACCATCTCCGTGGATTATTTTGCCTCGTCCCACAGCCTCATGATCAAAGGTCAGTAGTGTGAAGTTCTCATCCTCGTCGAATCGGCACTCAAAGGCATCGTGAGCCAGCTCATCTATGTGGTCCTCTAGTCTTCGGCCTCTACGGATATACTCTGCAGGTATGCGGATAGTTGACTCTCTTGTCTCAAGGGTGTACATTCTTTTTCCTCCTATGCGGACCCTTCCTGAAGCCGGACAGAGGTGGGAGTCGCCTCCCGTCCCTCATCGGCCATGCCTCTGGAGGAGAGGTCCGTGCGACCCGGCCACCGACCCCTCCTGTATAAGCACAACGGATTAGATGATTTGCTCGGCTACTGGGTTTAACCAACAGACCGTAGGTCTGAATGTGGGTTTGGTGCGAATGTTCAAGTGGACTCTAGATTGCATCTCTGATTCTGATGGTGCCAGCAACCTTTGTGCAATCGTCGCGGCGGAAAGCGATATGTGCGATAATTATTGCATCTGTAATGGCAAGTCCACTAGCTACAATCAATCTGGACTCAAATGGGGAAGAATTCCTAGGAGAAGAACTGGGGCCAATCATGGGTACTCAGGGCGAGGAGGATGAAGTTTGGATAGATGGGGGCCAGCCATGGCCCCAGTCTGGCAGGACAGCTTCTAGAATTGCCGAGATTCCAAATCATAGCCCATCAGGAGGGGCTGGGGAGGGAGTCCCTGCTGAATCTGAAACGCTTTTGTCGATTGTTGAACCGTCCGTAAATTGGGCCTATGGAACATATGCTATTGGGACGGATTCTCTTGCCACGCCTATTGCTGATTTGTCCAATTCTATTGAAGTAGGACCAGGGGCAACTCAGCGATGCGGAGAGGTTTCTCTGTTCTCCGTATTGGTCCAAACTGAGGATGTGGCCGGGTCTGATCACAGTATCCTTCGACTAATCGAGGGAGAAGACTCAGAACTCTCATGGCAGGTTGATTTGGGAGAAACAGAGAAAATAAAGGCTGCACCGGTTGTGGTGGATATCGATGAAGATGGCAAGCCCGAGATAATAGTCGCATACGATGCAGGAGGGACCCTGAACATAGATGTCTGGTCTCCAAGACTATCATGTACCGTTACAGGGTGGTCTTACTCTGGGCATTCAGAGGATTTGCTGTGGTCGTGGAATGACGAGTCTCTGATGATTAGCAGCGACGAGGGGCCATACACAAGTGGCATCCTAGGCGGCCACAAGCCAACTACTCAACCTCTTCTAGCAGATATTGACTTAGATGGGGATGCTGAATTAGTCATAGCCGCAATAGATGAGGTTTCTGAAGATCCAGTTGTCCTAGCTTTGCCTCTTCAGGTGGATGGGGTGCCAAATGCAATTTGGGAAGTTTCGTTAAGCAAAGGTAGCCATCCCTCTGATCCGGCTTTCGCACAGATCGACGAAGATACAGGTTACGTAGTTCTGACCACTATCGAAGCAAATAATGGTGGCATGTGGGTCTGGAAGATAGATTCGGAAACCGGGAGTTCGATATGGCAAGGTGGGCTTTCTCTGAATAACTTAGATGGAGATACTAATGCCCCTCACATCAGGCTTCCCGGACCCATAGTAGCAAATCTGGACTCGGATGAAGACCCGGAAATAATCATCACAATACCGAGTGATGCTGATGGCTCGACGGCAGTAGACGGGGCCGAGTTCAGGGGCCTAGAAATCTCTGATGGTTCCCAGCTATGGGAATTCGATGCATCGAATGGATTTGCGGACGCCCCTCCCACTGCGATTGACACAAATGGAGATGGGTCCCATGACAGGGTATGCTGGAATACTTGGTGGCAGACGACGACGGATAGACATGGTGCTGCTGGCTGCCATGACGTCGGGGGAAGTACCCCAAATCAAGAATGGGCCCAGGACCTGGAGCAGAGTAGTGGCAATCCAAATGACGAGATTGCTGTTGCTGCGCCCACATGGATGGATATTGACTCTCAAGATGAGCCAGAGCTACTGGTTTCGTACGGAAGGTCGCTTTGGGCGTTCGACGGGTCCACGGGCTCTCCCGCGGGAATAAATTCGGAATGGTCTGACGAGATTGAGTTGGAACATAGGACTTGGTCGTCTCCTTCCTTGGCAGATGTTGATGGAGATGCAACTCTCGACATAATTCTTGGCAGCACGGTTGTCTCAACTGCGATGCCAGATGTGAGGCCATTGACCGATGGAAGGGGGATTGAATTCAATCCAAGTGCACCGGACCCTGGTGAGGATGTTACGATTACCGTCTATATCGAGAATGCTGGGACTGCAGAGACTGGCGAAGTTGTGGACGTTGCCCTATATGCCAATGGGGAGAAAATTGGAGGATCTGGGATTTCCAGCATGGCCCCAGTTGAGCCCAGTGGTTCAGGATCATTCTCGTCATTTAATTTAGAATGGAGTGGTGGGTTGGGGGATCACACATTCGAATTAGTCGTAGACCCATTGTCCAACTTAAGCCAAACGAGATATGACAACGACATCCAGATTCGAACTCTTTCCATTATCCCGGCATATAATGCATCATTCGAAATTCCGACTGAACCTCTAAGAATAGACCCGGGTGGAGAGGGTTATGCAGAATTTGGAGTTATTTCTACTGGTAGGCTAGCAGGAACTTGGAGCTTGGAAGTTGACGATTCTTACCTCCCAAACGGCTGGACGTGGTCTGACGAAACGCCAGAAGGCATTAGTTCAGTAGAGATTGGTGTTGATGAGGTTTGGAACCCGATTCTCAAAGTATTTTCACCACCGGGAGCATTGGGGTCTGACTCCGGCTTCCTGTCCCTCACACTCTCTC
>NYST01000027.1 GCA_002683155.1 Methanobacteriota archaeon
ATCGACCATGATACTGCGGCATCCCCAACTGTCTGACCAGATATTGGTTGCATGGGTGTTCCATTGACTAAGATTACAGTGCCAGTTGGCATTGTAAGTTCAATCTCTTCAACTGGTTCCAATATCTCAATAGTAATTGTGAATGAGGCGGTCAAACTACTAACCGATGTAACTGTAACGTTGTAACTCGCTGAATTATTCGACGCTGTTGGTGTGCCCCAAATTGTTCCATTTGTTAAACCGAAATTAAGGCCAGCAGGCAACGAAGGAGAAATAGCCCAAGATTGAGCATTATCACCAGTTGTTTGACCTGCAATTGGTTGCATTGTAGTACCATTCTCGAGTGTTAATGATCCGGTAGGATAAGTCAAACCAATACCTGCACCAGTGATATTTATTGATACATAGACAATTGTTGTCCCTCCACTATTATGTGCATTAACAATATACGTCTGAGCATTTGAGTACAACAAAGGAGTTCCTTCGAAACAGCCTGTGGTCGAATTGAAAGCCAATCCATACGGCAATGATGCTAATCCCGAACCACTACTTAGCGACCATGTTGCAACCATTCCTCCAGCAGAGGTTACTGGACATTCTCTAACTGTTACATCACGAGCATAAGTAAGGGTGTTATTGCCACCATAAACTGGAGATGGAAGGGGTTCTTTGATGACCAATGTTATCGTTGTCGCAGCTCCACAAGCACCCCATGTATTACAAGCAACAATAGAGAATTGAGTGCTCGTCATGTTATTTACTGGAGTACCTGAAATTGTACCATTGCTCTGATCAATGGTCAAACCAAGTGGAAGTGCCGGAGTTATAGTAATTGATTGCAGATAGGATAGTCCAGTTATAGTGGGTGTCCAAGGAACCATTGTACTTCCTTTCTCCAACCCAGGTGACGATGGATAGGATAGAGTTGGAGCCGTAGGAGATACACCAAATGTGATTTGGGAAGATATGGTTCTACCCTGAACGGTGTAATTCAACCAATATGTTCCATTTGCCGTAACCGTTGTTGGATTACCAGTAATCCGCCCGTAGTCAGTGTTGAAACTCAAACCATTTGGAAGCCAACTAGAACCATTGATTCCAATTAAACTCCATGATCCAAATTCAGAGTAATGGTTGACCATACTTCCTGGCCTCCGATCAGTATAAACCCCAACTTGAGGTACATTATCTTGTATTTGATGGCCGGTTTCTCCGAGAATATTGTAAAGCACAGGATAGCCTGAAGAGGATAAGGACTGCGAAGTAAATCCAGAACTGGAATCATAACGTCCCCAATAGAAGGAGTAATCGCTTCTTTGCAAAATAAATGGATTATCATTTGAATCAGGGCCAAAATCAACTACTCCGAAAGAAGAATGGGAGTATGATGTTGTAGATGATACAGAATGTATTTCTTCATTGTCAATTGTTGAACTGCGATAGTATGCAGAGATATGAGAATTAGGGTTACTAGAACAATAGTCGGTCACATACGTATAGGCTACATTATTCGAAACATAAGAAACAGGAGAGGGGAGGTTATTCGTACATCGAGAACCATATCCATCGTAAGAGTCGATTTTCTCGGTGTTCATATCTACCCAAATTGGTGTTCCATTACTTCCGTCCAATCGGGCTGTCAACAGCCAAGCACGAGAGTCTTGGGAGGAGCTCCATGATTTGTATTCGTAACCAGACTTGGTAGTGTTCCAACCGCTATTGTATCTCGGATCTGACGTTGTTAGACCGGTGTCGTAGAATAATTGAATGCTTCCATGGTTGGAAGAATCGATGTTTGGAGTAACCATCACATGAACTGAATCATCATCAAATACAGCAATAGATACCCCGTAAATCCCCATCGTGCTAGAACGGACAAGTTGGAGCCATTCGGGTTGTCCTGTGGAATCAAAGGAGAAAATTGCTGGTGAATGATAGGAAGGATTCGTCGTAAACAGGTTTCCAAATCCAACCGATTGGCCGTTTAATCTAGTCGCAAGGATTACTCCGCCATCTGACTTTACATCCAAATCTAAGGCATAATGATCAGAACAAGCAACAGTAGACGTACCTACCGGGTTAACTTCGCCAGTTCTCATCCAAAGAGGAGTGCCTGTGGAATTTAGACGTACGATAAATGGTTGGTAATTTCCAGAACAATAACTTCGACTCACAGTCATCTGATTATTGCCTGAACCGATGCTGAATGATGCTGGATAGCTACTGCTGCTACTTTTCATTTGTCCAGAGAATGTAATATTCCCATCTGGAGATACTACAAGAGATGTCTCGCTACTGGAATGTGCTTCAACATAGACTTGGTTGGTGCCTGGACCTTGCACGGTGAAATCTCTCCAAATAATTTGTCCGTCACTGTCAAATTGAACCCAAATCATTGCAAGGGTGCTAGCGGCATATGCAGGGATATTCCAGTTATTTGATCGATCGAATTCGGTAGCATAATTGCCGTTCGTCTGGAATAACAAAATTGGTTTGTCGTTTGCATCAAGTGCAAGATCAGCTGCTCTGAGTGACGCTGAACTTTGAATTCCATGAACCCACAACATAGTTCCATTTGCTGAGCGTTTTGATAACACCAAGGTTGCAGAATTGAAGTAAGTACTATTTTCCATTCCAGGTATATTTGTTGGATACGCATTACAATTGTTGGTGTTCCAATTTCCAACAAAATACATCGACCCGTCTGATGCGTATACAATATCTTGATTCTGCCAATAGTTGTTTGAACATCCATCAAAGGCATCTTGAGAAACAATAACAGGAGCCATTGGAGTAATCTTAATTTCAATCGTTCCTGTCCAATTCTCTTGCACTGAAGTTGAATTAAATGTCACAGAAAAGGCTACATTTGGAATGCTTGGTGTTCCTGAAATCACTCCCGTCGATGGATTGAGCGTAAGGCCTGCAGGGAGAGGGGTTGTATTGATGATCAGTGTTGGTTGTAAACCAGGGAATGTAGGAGTAATGCTACTAGTCATTCCCGCTTCGAATACAGGGTTGGAATAAATCAAAGGCGCCGTTTCCAAATTATCACAAATTCCATCAGAATCAATGTCTCCAGGTACTAGTGTTGAATCCAAGGACTCTGAGACAAATGAACCAGTGTAAGATATTGTTGAGGATTGCCCTGCGTTGACCATAATGAATGACTTGTTGGTTCTCAAATCTATTGCTTGAGACATAAAGGTTGGATTAGTGCTGTGAGAAGTAACTTGTTGAGTCACAGTCGATGAGCCATCAATCAATGTATGATATACAGTGCCATTGGTGCCGTCGTTCCAAGCCAAATGTACTCTATCGGATGCATCCAGATCTAAATCGAGTTCTCCGTATGAATCTGGACTCAAATCTTCGAATTGAATTGAAGAGAAAGACCCTCCAGAATTATTCATGTAAGTAACGGCGTAAGATGATCCGCTATTGCGGTAAAATGCAATATGAGCAACACCATTGCTATCTACCTCTAAATCAAATGATTTAGTTGATAAATCACTCCAAGTCCCAATCGTCTCAATTGAATCATAACTTCTTGATGCTCCATTATCATGGCTTTGTGTATATCTCAAGTTATTACTATACCACCATAAATGGTGTACAGTGCCATTATCCTGTGCCTCAATGTGATGTTTGTCATACGAATTGGTGTTAGGTAAATTGACATAACTAAATGTTGAAGTGTTTGCTTGAGATGATGTCTGGAAATAGAAACGATCGTCTCCATCAGCGATATACATTCGGTTGCTCGCATCCACAGAAATTACAGATTGGTAAGAGGATGCACTATTGTAGGTAAGTAGGCTTTGGTAGGTGTCTTCGTTTCGCGGTCCTTCAGTAGAAGTATCGGCATATTGCCCTTGTTGTTGACGACCAGCCCAATAGGTAATACCGTCTTGATGCTCTAGAGTAAGATCATAGACACTTCCAGTGGCTAAATTTCGAGCGCTAGAAGTGATTGGTTGAGAATTTGTTGAAGCTGAATCCCATCTCCACATTCCAGTGTAAGAATTTGAACTAGTAACACCTAGATAACGGAGTTCTTGCGAACCAATTCCACCAAAGTATAACTCTCCAGAATAAGATAAACTAGGGTAGAAATGTGATGAGGTACCTGTAAATGCACGGAATGAAGAGAAAGTATTTGCTTCGCATTCATTTTCTTGAGCATCGCTCCAACCATCACCGTCATCATCTGAATCCAAGTGATTACAAATTCCATCGGAATCTGTATCGATTGGGGTGGAAATAGAATTGATGGCGTTTGTATCACAATTTGTCTCATTAACATCAGACCATCCATCATTGTCATCATCTAAATCCTCAATAAGAGTAGTAGAACATGATGAGACAATTGAATTTGGCATACCGTCATTATCTGTATCCAATGATGCACATTCATCGATACTGAAATCATCGTTAATATCCAGTACACCATCATCATCATCATCTTCGTCCCAAAGGTTGATTGTTCCATCAAAATCTGTATCTGGGGACAACAATCGAACATCAGTTTGTTCAATGACAATCGATCCATCCGTATTTGCGTAATTGTGTGCATTGTCGGAGCCATGTCCAAGTTGGCCACTGGAGTCAGAACCCCAACAAATGAGGTTGCCATCGATACGAAGAGCGCACGCACTTGCATCGGCAACAGCTACAGAACGAACAAGCCCACCAACATCGACTGTTTGTGGTGCAGCGCCGCCTGAACCTGGCACAACGTGGGTTGCGCCCCAACATTGCACCTCACTCGATTCATCTACGATACAAGTGTGAGGAGAGTTTGGTGATAATGAAGAACGATGCGATTTGGCAATAGTATCGTATGGGCTTCCTGTACCATTACCTAATCCCTCACCCATGGTAATGAAATTACTACTAGAATTTCTACCATGACGGTACTGTGAACCATACCCCCAACATACAGTACCTTCGGTTGTAAGAATTGCACAGGTATATTGCCCACCTGCCATGATATCTGATGCCCCTACATCACTTCCCAAATCTACGTATGGTCTTTCTTTCTGAGCAATGCTTTGGGAAGGATTGGTGGTATTTCCTGCACCAAGTTGTCCTTCGCTATTACGCCCCCAACACTGCACCTGATGATTATCTAAAATAGCACATGCATGAGTATAGCCAACTGCAATATCGATTGCTGGTCTAGATAATTGGGTTTGAGTCCAAGGGGCAGTAATGGTTGAAGATGAACTCGTTGTAGCCTTTACGAGGTAATTGTCGTTGTAACCCCAACAGTACACCTGGCCATCAGACGAAAGAGCACAGGCTGCTCTATGTCCCGCATCTACCTTTACAATTCCAGAAAGTGGTGTCGAAGACGATGGAGATCGGACATACGGTAAATTATCTCCCATTTCGTTGGCCGCATCACCGTAAGCGTAAGTAGTCGTGCCGATACCTAACTGACCATTATTTCCAAAGCCCCAACATTTGACTTGAGTATTGTTCAAAACAGCACAGGCAAAATTGTCTCCCGTAGTGATATCCGTTGCAAAGAGATTTGTTCCCAAGTCAGTAAAGGCTTGATTATCTCCCATTTCGTTGGGGCTGTCTCCTACGTAATACGGATTTCCAATTCCTAAACGACCGTAGCCGTTGTTCCCCCAACATTTGACGAGTCCTTGGTATGATCGAGCACAATAGAAGGCGTTTCCACCCGAAACTTCAGCAATGTCGTAATTTGCTACATCCAATGAAGAAGAAGGTGCAGTGGGTTCAACAAAACCATGCGTGAGAGTAGTCACGTTTGAAGATGGAGATGTTTCATTGTTGTACGATGTGTCATCTCCTATTGCACCAACTTCATCACTGCCCCAACATCTGAAACTGTACGCTAGGTCTTTCTTGAAAAGGGCACAAGATGTGTTGCCAATTTCGCTTACAGATACATCAATCGGTGTACCCAGTCCAGTAATATCTACTTCCACTGGAATTGATGATGAGGAAGTAGAGCTGCCTCCATCTCCAAGTTCTCCTCCATTTTCTTCACCCCAACACTGGATTTTTTCGTCAACTACTGCACAAGCATGATGATGTCCAACAGAAAGTGAAGATGCGGTGATCGTCATAATGGGAGGGGGGGGCGTGAGATAGTAAACGCGTGCGTGGCCCGCGCTAGTTCCAGTGCCGTCATTACCTTGAGCACCGATCACGACCCGATCACCGGCCGAGTTCATGGAGACAGATTGCCCAGAGGCGTCATTTGCTGCTTCCCCATCGATGTCTACGCCGAGCTGTGACCAAGAACCAGATGCGTATTCATAGATGCGTACGTGGCCCGCGTTAGATGCAGTGCCGTCATTGCCCCAAGCACCGATCGCGACCCGATCACCGGTAGAGTTCATGGAGACAGAATAGCCAGAGGCGTCACTTGCTGCTTCCCCATCGATGTCTGCGCCGAGCTGTGACCAAGAGCCGGATGCGTATTCATAGATGCGTACATGGCCCGCGCCAGATGTAGCAGTGCCGTGTCCATTGTTATACGCACCGATCGCAACCCGATCACCGGCCGAGTTCATGGAGACAGAATGCCCAGAATAGTCAATGGTTGCCTCCCCATCGATGTCAGAGCCGAGCTGTGACCAAGAACCGGATGCGTATTCATAGATGCGTACGTGACCCGCGTTTGATGCAGTGCCGTCATTGTTATACGCACCGATCGCGACCCGATCACCGGCAGAGTTCATGGAGACAGAATGCCCAGAATTATCACTTGCTGCCTCACCGTCAATGTCAGAGCCGAGCTGTGACCAAGAACCGGATGCGTATTCATAGATGCGCACGTGGCCTGCGGACGTGCCAGTGCCGTCATTACCAGGAGCACCGATAGCGATCCGGTCACCGGCCGAGTTCATGGAGACAGATCGCCCAAAATTATCACCTGCTGCCTCACCGTCAATGTCACTACCAAGCTGCTGGGCAATCCCGTTCAAGGCAGCGGTATCGTTCAAGGAAACGAAGGTACCGTGAATTGATGGTCCTGAGCCGCCGCCCAGGATAGATGTTCCAGCGGAGGATTTACCCCAACAGATTGTGGAGGCATTTGTCAAAAGAGTACCACAAGTAGCACCTGCACCAGCAGAAAGTAAGCCGAATCGAGGTGGCTGTGGTCCTGAATATTGAGATCCTGTTCCTGCTAAGTCAACAAGAAGTGGAGAAGATGAATTCGTGCCTGTGAATGAGCTATTGCCCAATGTCATGGTGGTAGAGTCGCCATTGTCTCCCCAACAATATGCTGCGCCGGTAGATGTGGCTATACATGTATGATCATCACCGGTAGTCACTTCAGATACAATCATTGAACCAAGAGAAACTCGGGCAGGAGTGCGTACAATACCGCCTTCCTCAAGGCTGAATCCGGCATGAATCACGATATTATCCAACCATGCATCATTGAATCCAGAAGAACCGCCTTGATTAATACCTATAAATGCAAGTTCATGAGTTCCGGCGGTGAA
>NYST01000028.1 GCA_002683155.1 Methanobacteriota archaeon
ACGCTAAGGCGCCTTCTTTGGTCAATTCGGAAATCCAGTATGAAACAGCCATTTCAGCAACCTTTCGGGATGACTGGCCCATCACAATTCCTCTACCGTTATTGAAAAGAAGTATCGTACAGTTGTGTCTCTTTGCAGCGATCCGTAGGGCATCAAGCCTCAAATCATGTTCTGCATCCTTGAACCTCTCGACTGCCAAACTAATCAATACAGCCCTTCCAATAGAGAAACTAGCAAGAACTTCGCCACTTTCTATCAGGAAGCCCCGTCCCGAGAGGCCGATTCGGAGTAATGTCTCCTCGGCAATCAGCGATGCGGCCTCTGCATTAGAGATGCCGTGTATCAATAATGATCCGTCGGTATCTACAACGATTAGGGCCCGGGGGTCCTCGTGTTCAATTACTCCGAATGCACCGTTGCTCCTCGCTCCTGCGTACTTGACAGCATCTGCCAGAATGACTGGTACAGGGGGAGTGATGCGGAAAGACTGTGTTTCAATTTCTATTTTGGGACCGCTCATTGCTCCCTCTCCAGTATCTCGACAGACTGACAGGCAATTAGGCTATTCTCTAATGATGGCACATGAGCCTGTTGAACTAGGACTAGCAGGGTTGGACCGACTTCCCCCCAATCGCCCCCACCGTCTCTGAGGTCGGACAATGCGCCCCTGATTCTTGATGAGAATCTTGAATCCCTCTCATTGATAAGGTCAGCAGTCAGGCACAATGACTCTTCTTTCCACCAAGCAGCGCATACGGTTGATGCTGCTCCAAGATCTGGGTTTGCAATTTTTGAATGAGCGACCATTGCTATGGCCTCCTTTCTAACCTTTGACCATCTTCTTGAACGCCCGAGCGTAGCTAGTAAGTTTCGGAATTTGACCTGTTCATCCGCCCATCTAGATTGCCAATCGGCCCATTCTGAGTCATCTATCCCTGGTTCTATTGCATAAATTGGCATTCCACCTCTTGAGTTTTCAGCATGCCTCAGAAGCCTTATCCTCTCTGGATCGGGGATTGATGGTCCCTCTATATCGAGTTCGGAGAGATCTCTGATAAGCATCCCAAGGGTAGTTCCCGATGCTAATGCCGACTCCATGTGAATGCCCGGACTGGATTTATCTTGCTCCTCCTCCTCCTTCAGAGAGAGTATCTCATCGGCCGATGAAAGGAGAGCTAGGCCATCCCATTGCCTGGGACGCATCTTTGTTGGCATTCGCACACAAGGCAAGTACGGCCAAAGCAAAACTGAGCCCCCATTTGGATCGTGAAAGACGGAAGAATCCCATCTCAATTCTGGGACACCAATGGGAGGACCTGTAATCAGGTGATTGTGACGGATTGATTCTCCCGCCAGCCAGTTCCTAAACCTAATTTCCCAAGGTCCCATGTTTCCCCGAGGTGGTCGCTCGATTGAAGTAAGCGGTAAAACCTCATTTATCGAGCCCTGAAACTGAAGTATTCAAGGAGTGCCGCTCGCTGAGAGCGATTAATGGAGATTGACGGTCCATACTCGGAAGAACCAGTGGTAGTGCTGGACGAGGTCTTTCCTGGCCATACAAACGCGCTTAACACACTGTTCGGCGGGAGGTTGATGGCCATCATGGATACCGCCGCTGGAATGGTTGCCTCTAAGTTCGCTCATAGGGTCTTCGTGACTGTCTCCGTAGATGCACTGAAGTTCAAGAGGCCAGCTTTCCAAGGCGACATAATTAGGACTACAGCCAGAGTAGTTTGGACTTCTCCTCGCACTGTTGGGGTTCATGTCACATCATGTAGGCTTTCTCGATCTGAATGGGTCGGTGAAGAGATCTGTTCTGGATTCTTCTTCATGGTTGCTATTGATGAAACAATGGAACCAGTCCAGATACCTCAATTCGAACCAAAAACAGAAAACGAAGAGAAAATGTGGAACATGGCAAATGAAGCGAGAAATGCAATGCGTTGAGGAAAATCGGCGATAACAGAGACGTCCCGAATTATAGCTATTGCAATGATCAGCCCCCCATGAACTTATACCTCTGATAATCCGCTCGGCGTATCGGATGGGATTAGCCGGGCCTGATGGCCCGACTAAGAAGAGGCAGGCCGAGTTAATCGGTGACCTCTACTTAGTCGGTGCGAGAGCGAAGTTTTGTGCAGTAATTACAGAGAGGCAGCTAACAATAGAAAGATTCGATGGAAAGGGAGTGAGGCTCGACTTAGCTGCTATTGAGAGAATGAGGCATCTGAAGATACCAATGCTTCCATCGGGAACGGTTATTCTAGGACTAATTGCCATCTATCTGGGAATAACTACAATTTCCTCTCCGATGAATTGGTTTGCAATTGGATTGGGTTCTTCGGCAATAGTCTCAAACATTGTATCTCGTTATTCGATTCTGGCAATTGAAACTGGTTCTGGAGATAGGCACTTGATATCGGGAAGTGAGTCTAATCTACTGAAACTATGCCTAATTGTTGATAGGTTGAGGCATGGTTGTGATATGCAAGAGGCAGTATTAGGACTTGAGAATCTGGATTCCGAGATCCCAACCTTCCCTGCATTGAGAGACATCACGGGCCAGTTTGAGAAAACCCATGTCGCTGCATTGCCAATCTCAACCAAGAAAAATGAGGATTTTGCTTTCGAAGATATTCACCATCCTATTCCAGCATATGGGGCCGTTTCGGATTCAGATAAATTTGGAGGGCAACTATTGCAAAATGAGCCTGTATCCTCATTTGGCGATTCTATGAAGGCCAATTCTGGCATTTCTGATTCACTCAAGCAGAATGCCTACGAGAGAGCTTGGGGGGTGCAAGAAGCACCTAACTGGTACAAGGAAAAGGAGCCCGATGCAAGAAGTGAGAGTAGGATTGATTCAGCATTCTCTGATGCCGCGGAGAGTCTAGACATGTTTTCCCCGGGAGGGATGTTCGACGCGGTTCCAACCACAGAAGATCCCCCTTCGAACGATATGGGAATTTTCGATTTTGATCTACCGTCCAATGTTTCAGACCCAATCGAAAGGTCTGATTCTAGTGCACAGATGATTAAGCGGGCCCACCAGGAATTCGGTGCACCTTCTGAACCATTCCCAAGAACCCTGCTTCCACCCCCCACAGAGGAAGCTGTGAGGGAAGAATGCAAGGCTGGAGTTGTGAAGCAAGCAAGGGCTAGGCAAGAGTTGCGCGTACAGGGATTGAATGTCCGGAATACGATAAGGGCTGCTAATTTGGACGATTACCCTGCTTTGAAGGGTCTAGCCTCGACAATGTCAAGTAACGGACAGAATGGGTCTAAATCTAAAGGATCTATATCCGGTGGGTGGCTATCTCGACTCCTGAGTCCGGGGAGTTCGATCAGGACTAGGGAATTGAATGGAACTTCGGAAATGAGTGACATTGAAACTGAAAGTTTCCAAACAGCCCAACATATGAGGTTGAGGAGTGATCAAGACCATCAAGCAGATATCGCCCATCGGGTTAACTCGATGAGGAAATCTTTTCCCGCTTCGACCGCTAGGGATAAGCTCGATTTAATTGTTAGAAATGTATCTGGAGAAGTTGACGATGTTGCACTTCTGCACGATGGAACAAATGATTCCTTGCGATTCAGTGAATTAAAACCAACCTCATCCAAAGAGGACCCGAACCCACTTCCGGGTCTGAGAAGACTGGGTTGATCACAGTCCAACTATTCTCCGGAAGGTGTCCAACCTTGCATGATAGAGGCCTCTCTCGAGGCCACGAAGTTTGTTTGTCCCCAGCCCTTGAATCGTAAACGAGGAAGTCACCGTAGCATGGACCATGGCGTTCCTCATTGATTCGATATCATTCAGCACTCCCTTCCTCTGAGAAATGTTAGCCAAAAGAGCCCCTGCGAAGGAGTCCCCGCAACCAGTTGGATCGACCACTTCGGATATTGGGAATGATGGGAGGGAGATTATCCCGCAGGGGAGGTGAGCGAATACTCCAGAAGAGCCTCTCTTTATGATTAGGCCACCAGGTCCACTGCCTGCTGATTCTCCACCATGGAGGCAGGATCCGGATAATATTGGGTCGATTGCTTTCATGAAGAAATCCTCGCCAGATATTGCACATACCTCTTCTTCATTCAGAATTGCCAAGTCTGCCTTCCTAAGTGCTGATGAAAGAGACTCGAACTCAGTCTCGATCCATAACATGAATGTGTCAATGGCTGTAATTTCGGAACTAGGGCACTGATCAAGGACGAGGATCTGAGATGCTGGATGAGTATTAGCGCAGAAGAGGACTTTTGGAGCCCTCCATGAATCGGGTATTTGAGGGGAAAAATCCCCAAGAACATTGACCTCGGTTGAGATAGTCTCGACATTATCCATTGTTCCCGAATATCTTCCTGACCATCTAAACGTCTTTCCGGGGAGTTCCTCTACCCCAGTGAAGTCTATTCCCAAATCTTCTAATTGTGATTTATCGGAGTCTGAGAAGTCGTTTCCAATAGGTGCTACTATGCCAACTCTTCTGACTCCCTCCGGAGTCTCGGGTAGATGGAATGAGGACGATACTCCGGCGTGTAAGGCAGAGCCACCGAGGATATCGGAACCCGTGGAAATCGGAGTCTCGATGTCATCATAACCAATACTACCTACAATGACCAAGTCCAACTAATCACCAGCCATCAAATCAGCATGGGAATCGAGATAGTCTATCTTAATCTTCTTTTCCAAGAAGTCTGATTCGCGAAGAATTGCCCTATGGAGCGGGATAAGAGTATCAACTCCAAGAAGAATGGTTTCTTCTAGAGCGGAGTCTAGTCTTGCTATTGCTTGGTTCCTATTCGGGGCCCAAGAGACAACTTTGGCAAGAAGAGAGTCGAACGCTTCTGGCATAATATAACCCGAGAATCCATGAGAGTCGACTCTGATTCCTGGGCCCCCTGGCCAATGGCATTCCCACAACTTTCCCGGGGATGGCTCTAGGGTTACTGGATTTTCTGCATTTATCCGAGCTTGGATTGCGTGCCCATTCAAACTCACTTCTCCCTGTTTTATTGGCAAATCTACTCCGGAAGAAATGATGATCCCCAGGGAGACGAGGTCGACACCTGTCAGCATCTCAGTTACTGTGTGTTCAACTTGGACCCTGGGGTTTACCTCCATGAAGTAGAATTCCCCCTCAGAGTTTCTCAGGAACTCAAAGGTTGCAAGGCCAGTATATCCAATTGCTTCTGCACCTGCAACAACCTTAGCGCCAATTTCCTCTCTTTCGGACTCAGTTAGCCAAGGGCCTTCTTCCAAAATCTTCTGATGCCGCCTTTGAATGGAGCAGAATCTTTCTCCAAGATGGATAGCGGTTGAGCCGTCGCCGACAACCTGGAATTCGATATGCTCTGCTGAGTCGATATACTCCTCGATGAATACTCGACTATCCCCAAAGGCTGACTCGGCGCGGCCTTGACATAGTCTAAGAGCAGACTCGAAATCAGATTTTTCATTGACTACCTGCATACCTATTCCACCACCTCCTGAAGCTGCCTTAATCATGAGTGGGAAGCCGATCTCTGAAGCAATTGCTAGTGCCTCCTTATGATCAGAAATTGGTTCATTGGTACCCTTAGCAACGGGAATTCCAGCCTTAGACATAGCCTCCCTGGCTGCTATTTTGTCTCCAAGTAGCCTAAGTGATTCTGGCGAAGGGCCGATGAAAGCAATTCCTTCTTCAGAGAGACGTTGTGCGAAGGATGCGTTTTCAGAAAGAAAACCATATCCCGGATGGACCGCATCTGCACCCACCTCTTTGGCAGCAGAAATTATTGCTTCGATATCCAGATACGAAGCTAGTGGATCTTCACTTGGGATGAAAAATCCCTCATCTGCAAGTCGAACTGGGAGCGACATCCGATCCTCGCGTCCGTGTATTACGACAGATTCAACCCCTAGTTCTCTGAGTGATCTTACTATTCTAAGGGCAATTTCACCCCTGTTCGCAACTAGTACTCGACGAAACACATTGCTATGCTAGGTGCACCCTCGTTTGAGTGAATCGGCATTCAATATACGTCACGAAGATATCTCTTCTCCGATTTCATTAGCCCGTTCTCAACGAAATCCTTGGCCTGTTCGGGAGTCATCCCCCCATATTCTGAACAGATATTGATAAGTGTGGAGTGGACATCTTTTGCCATATACTGTTTATCTCCGCAGACATAGAAATATGCACCACCTTCAATCCAATTCCAAATCTCTTCGCCATTGTTCTTCATTAAATGCTGAACGTAAACCTTCTCATCTCCTTGGCGGGACCAAGCAAGATCATGTTTCGAAATTATGCCGCTTTCTTTCCATTTATCCATCTCATCGCGATAGAGGTATTCGCCTTCCTCTGTCCAGTCTCCGAAGAAGAGCCAGTTTCTGCCCGAGTCATTGTTAATCTCTCTCTGTTGTAGGAAAGCCCTGAAAGGGGCGATTCCCGTGCCAGGGCCGACCATTATCGCATCCCTCTCGCCATCCTCTGGCAGCACAAATGAACGAGTGGGGGACATGTAAACCCCAACCTGTGTTTTCTCGGCCTCACACCTGTCTGCCATGAATCCTGTGCAAAGTCCGGTACGATCTCTTTCATGGTGGTTGTACCTTACTATTGCCACGGTAAGATGGACTGTTCCTTTCTCAAAATCGGGACTGCTTGCTATCGAATAAAGACGAGGTTTCAGCCTATCCATCCCTTCCAATAGTTGCTGAGGGGTAAACCCAAAACCAATAAAATCACCCAATGCATCTACATAATCCCTAGACCAAATGTAATCTTCCATTGCATCATTGTTTGATATTAGCTCTTGCAATAGTATAGCAGAATTATCCCCGAATTCCCCCATTTCCACATATCCTTCTGGGGTGTCTTGTTCATTTTTGGCCTCCCAGTCAACAATCAATGCCCCATCTAAGGAGGAGGATCTCTTTCTAGAGACTATTCTGGCCTCTATTTTAGCAGGTTTTTCCCCCGTTCTCTCGCCGATTCCCTTTAGCCATTTCTTTGAAACTCGATGAATCTCGTACCTATCTGTCAGAGCTTCTCTGAGTGTGCAGTGTCCTAGGTTTGTTTCTACTTCTTCCTCGCCTGTGAAGCCACAAATTTGCAATAATTCCTCAACTAGTTCCGGGGGGCACCTTGGAACAACGCCCAATGCATCGCCTGCTTTGTACTCCAATCCAGAATCTCCTAGATTGAATACGATATGCCTAGTTTCCTTCTTCGATGAGGCCCCATTTAGGACATAATTCTCCGTAATATTGGTGAAATATGGGTTCTTTGCTGACCACTCCGATTTAGTTGACTTGCCTGACACAAATATCTCCAATATTTCCGACATTACTGGGATATATGAATAAATGCGTATGGTAGTGACTGTTGCCTCAACAAACGATGGGGTCAAGTCTGAAGACTCCTGTCGGAACATGTGGCGCGCATAGACTTCCTAGGCACTGGGAATGCTTTTTCGCCCCAAGGGAGAATGCATGCTTTGGCACTGATTGATAATCAAATCATGATTGACGCACCACCCACAGTTCTAACTCAACTTAGAAGAGCGGGCGTTTCACCAGGGCAATTGCAGCATATTCTTTTCACACATTGGCATGGTGACCATTCCTTTGGGTTTCCATTCTTCCTTCTGGATAGGAAATATCTCTCAGACCCTGGGGGTTTGGAAGACTTGGAAGTCCACCTTAGGCCGGGAGGGAGGAAGTATCTGACGGAGCTTTGTAAAATGGGCTTCCCGGGAAGTCTAGAGGACGCTTTGGAGAATAGGGTAGAATGGAATGAGTTAGAGGCATCAATGATCGGGAAGACTGGGTGGAAATATGACAGATTCCCCGTTCATCATACTCCCGAAACCGACCCTCATGGATATGAACTGAAACACGAAAGTGGCTTCCGCCTCCTACACTGTGGAGATTCGGGCCCTTGTCCTGAAATTGAAAGCCGGGCTGGAAGAGTTGATGTTGTGATATTGGAGATGGGGATGCCAGACATCGGAGAGTTCCCCCATCACCACAGACCTTCAGATGTGATATCATTCAACGATCGTTTTCCCGAGGTTAAGGTTCTTGTCACTCATAACTATGCAAGATCACCCCAAAGCAAGTCTGGTTTCGAAATCCCAGAATTGCCTTCTGACGTTGTCCAATTGAATGACGGAGATAGTATTGAGATAGACGAGTCGGGAAATTATACTGTTAATAATTGATAAAATAAAATATCTATTATATATAATCAAGATTTGTGATGTCTTTTGGATCAGAATTTTAGCTTGAAAAATTGTGGCTCCGATACTCTTCTCGGTGAGAAAAATTTGGAATCTATTGCTAGCTTGTCTAAAAGCAAATTTCCTCTCCTATCGATGTAGAAATTGCACTAGTTATTTTTTTGAAAAATGATAGTACTGAGTGATAGTTTAGTATCAATCAATGATAGGAAACTAAGGAGTTGGAAAATATATTTTTTTAGAATGAAAACATAACCAATTATTGAGAAAGCGAGACACTCTTATTACCACAAACATAGTCGCTGGAAAAACCTAACGAGAATCATTCAACCCCATGGGGAGGTAGAATGTGATTTCGTAATGGTTTGACAGAAGTGAAAAAAAATGAGAGGAAATATTTTCGAGGAGATTCTCGGACAGGATAGTCTGTTTGTGGACAGAAGGGCCTTTGATCATGGATTCGAACCAGCCCGACTCCCTCACAGAGAGCATGAAGTGGATTCTTTAGTTAGGAATCTTGTTGATGCGTTAAATGGCCATATTCCATCAAACATGCTCCTCTACGGAGTTCCCGGGTCGGGAAAAACAGTGGTAACAAGATTCGTCCTAAGCCAACTAAGGGAAAAGGGCCTAGAGATGGGGCAGAGCGTGAAAACCTACGAAATAAATTGTAGGAATGTTGACACTAAATATAGGGTCGTTCAAACGATTGCGACTCAGTTATCTCAGAGAGGTGATGTACCAGTACCATTTACTGGATGGCCTACTGATCGTGTTCTTGAGACAGTTGTTTCAAGGATGAGCAGAGTCGGGGGAGTGCATATTATTGTACTTGACGAAGTGGACAATTTAGTAGACAAGGGAGGTGATGATCTTCTTTACGCTCTGACTAGCCTGAATACGTTACTGGGAGATGGGAGGTGTTCAATCATTGGCATCAGTAACGACCTCCACTTCACTCAGCACTTGGATCCACGAGTTAGTTCTAGACTGAGTCAGGAGGATATTGTCTTCCACCCATATGTTGCAACAGAGATTCAGAATATTTTGAGCGAGAGAGCGTCTATGGGGATCAAGGCAGGAGTCCTAGATGATGGGGTGATCAAGCTTTGTTCCGCCCTGGCAGCACAAGAACACGGGGATGCTCGAAGGGCTCTTGATCTCCTGAGAATTTCTGTTCAGAAGGCAGAACAGAGGTCCCAGGGCAATGTGGATACAAAGCACGTTAGGTTGGCTCAAAGCCAATTGGAATATGATCAGGTCACGCCGGTAATCAAGACCCTGCCCCTTCATCAGAAATTAGTTCTCTTCTCTATTTGTCTAAATGAAGAGAATGGTTTGAGGAATATTTCCACGGGCGAGGTTTACAGAACATATTCTGAAGCCTGCTCTAAAATTGGGACTGAGCCGTTGACCACAAGAAGAGTTTCTTCACTACTTAACGAACTTGACACAATGGGGCTGATTATGGCTAGGAATGTGAGTAAAGGGAGGGGAGGGAGGAGCAAGCAGGTTAACTCGGCGATTCCAAAAGCAATTGACGCTATTAGCCTGATGAGTGAGAGTGAGCCGATGGTGAATGAGGCGTCAATGGCCAAGTATAATCTTCAGGGCCACCTCTAGGTTTTGTCCCGGCAACGATTAAACCGAGGCTTCAGGACGGTGGCTCGATGTCAGAGGCTGACCATGGGTGGATGGAGGCTCTAATGAGACCTAGTGGAACGCTATCTGTTGGTTCTTTACTTGTTGGAACGTGGATGGCTTTTCTATCAATCATTAATATTGCATTTGGGGCTTACTCAAACGGTAGAAGAGTGAATTGGATTGATTTCATCACCAATGGTGATGAGACAAACTCAGTTCATGAGTTGGCAATTTCGTTCCCAGATGATATTGTATTCATTTTACTGAGTTCTTTATTCATTGCGGCTGGAGTGTTTGGAATAGGTTCATCGAGAGAGGATGGTTTTCGAGGCTGGTTCTTCGGTCTACCGCAGGATAGGATCTTTACGAGTCTGATCTCGACTGAAGGTGGCCTTGGAAGATCTTTCGCCAGTTGGATGATACTTGTAGGGGCTGCCTACTACTTGGTTTGGAGTTCTTTAGAATCGACGTGGGTCGATCCAGGAGTTTACTCGGTAATGATTTCATTTGTTATGGCAGGAGTCGGTTTGAACTGGGTTCAGGATGCGAAGTTAGAGAGTTAAATTTCTTCGAAATCCAATAATAGGCCCCTACACCTACTCTTGGAATCCTCGTCACACCATCTCACTACCAAACCTATTCCAGGTTGGCCGTAGACTACTACAGCCCCAATTGGCGCAAGTGGATGCAAAAGCAATGGTGCTAGGTCCTCTTCACCTGAGACAATTATCAGGCTGGTGCCACCATTTTTCTTCCAAGAAGATACTGAGACCTTGCAAGCATCAAGTAGTGACTGTGTCAATGTTCCTGCTGGACTGATGCACTCAATGATGTCGTCATACAGATTTTGTTTTATTTCATCACTACTAGCCCATTGGGAGCGTTTGGTTTGACCATCAATAAATGCCAGATCTGCAGTCCTGCCAGCTCTTTGGAGTCCTAGGACCGTTACATCGCCAACTGCAATTAGTGGGCCATTGAAATCTGGATTTTTCGAGATATGGGATAGGGCCTTCTCTATCGCAATTGAGGTGTCTTCTTCGGGACCCTCAATCAACATACCAAAAGGCTGCTTTAGTTGTGATTCTGCTTGGGGGGTAAGTCGTGTATCCGAAGTGCTGATTTTTTTAGGTATCCAAGATTCTCCTTCTCTATCGATCAAACCTTCTCTAATTTGGGAGCTGGAAATTGCAGTTCCATTAGATGAAAGGATGCTTGTTGCAGTAATAATTTCCAGTGGTTCGAGCCCATTTAATTCCCTTTGCAAATTTATTTCGAGGCAATTTGGCATGGTCTCTTTTGAGCAAATTATTGCAGTAGCCTGACTAGATTCGAGAGCTGGTCCAAAATCATCTTCAAGCAAATGAGTGGATATTCTAGGGGAGAAAACGGATGTGGCAATTTCCAAATCGGATTTTCTTTCATCCCATTTCTTTATTTGGCTATCCTTTGATTGGGCTATCTCGTCGCTCGTGATCCATACCTGAATCCTTTCGCATCTGGATAGGCCGGTTTCGATAAGAGACATGTGACCTGAATGAAATCTATCAAAGGTCCCGCCAATCAGTCCGATTCCGTGTATCATCTTACTACCTATTGGGTCATTCTGCCTTAGTGTGCCCCGGGGCGTAACGGCAACCTTCACAGCTTTGCTCAGGCGCCTGACCCACCCCGGGACGTCTGTCGAACTGCGGGGTAGTCCCTTGATTCATTCTATTCCGTCCTCAGGGGACCTACGCAATCCGGCCACCCGATTTGCGCCATCGATCATTCTCTCGGAAGAGTCTCGATGGTCTTCGACGGGTGGTCACCCAATCAGTGGTGCCATGTTTCATACTCTACCTCCGGCGAGGGGGTTTCGTCCACATGGTGTTGCCAGTTGGGCAATACTCCGCACGTTGATTGGCTCAAGAACCCAACGGTTTCACTGAATCATCTATTTCCGATAGTTCTGGATAGAATCCGGACTTACCTAGAATGAGTCTTTCTGAGATGCTAATATCCCCATCCAGGATCATCTTCATCGTGAAATCTGGCCATATATTCACCGGCTTTGCCAGCCATCCAGAAAATTTGTGTGCTCGGCCGGCAAGGGGAATTCTTCCTTCAATGGCAGATTCAATGGCATTCTGCAAATCCCAGAGATGGTTGAAAGAAGTAGTATCGGGAATTTCTGGAAGTCTTCGAATAAATGACTGGAGTCGCGTGAACAATCTTTTATCACATCCCTTGTTCATTATTGTGGACATCCCGGGAGCCTCAGAGATCTCACCGACTGGACGAAGGACCACTGAACACCAGGGAATCTCTAGCTCTAGGAAATTTTCGGGTTCTGAACTATTCAAAATAGTGATCAGGAATTCCGAGGAGAATACTGCCCACCACGAAGTAGGGAGGTCTCTGATGATGAGGAAAATGTCTTCGAGAGTTTTTTCCCTTTCATTGGAAGAGAAATCGTATAGCCTCGACCATGTGTTTAGTTGATGCCCCTCTGGTAGTTCAGAACCAATATCTCTGATTCGAATTATGGTACTTTTGAGGTCTTCTTGAGATTTGTTTTCGACCTCGTATAACCACTTAAGGCCGGATAGAGCCCCGAGAGAATCCTGGGGCGGGTGTGAAAGCCAAGCCTCGACGGCCCAACCAAGAATGTCTGGGTAAGCCTCTCTAGGAAGCCATGCTGAATTCTGGATAAAGTGGGAAGCAAGCCAAGCAGCCCCACTATTTGCATGGCTTGGATCAATGGCAGGCCAAGATCTGAGTAGATTATCTGGATCTGCTCTAAGTATTGTAGTAATAGTTTCAGAGAAAACCTGCTTTACTGATTCTGGGGCTTGTTCTGCAATCTCAGAGATTCTCTCAATTGGAAGATGGTCCAAGTCCAATAATGCCATCCACTCAGATTCTAATCTTGATGAGACGCGCTGCCATCTTTGCCATCTATTTTCTCTGGGGGACGCAATCCATGCTGCAAGGGGGTAGTTTGCCTCAATTTGGTTTGCCCATTCTTCATCCCCATGGGGAAATTGGGACAATGCCGATCTAACTATGGATTCAGAACTAGGGTCGATTTCATGTTGAAATTCTTCATTTGGAGAAGGGATTCCCAGAATCTCCCATGGCGATATGGTTGAATCAGAATTCTCTTCGGGATATTCTAGTGCTGCATCTCCTTGCTCAATCATTCTGACAGGAATTGTTTGTCCGGAGCTTGTTTGGTAATTTAACCATGGGAGTGTCCGGATTCTGTCTATCTTCAAGATATCAAATGAAGAAAAATGATTGGTCATTTTTTCCATAATTACCAATCTTAGTTTTGGCTCGGAGGATATTTTGGACAACAGTGAATCGGGGAATTGATGCTGAATTTCAATAACCAGTGGTTTTTCATTTCGGCCGAGGGACCACCTGATTAGGGACTCTGCCACAGATTTTCCAAGCCCCCTCAAATCAATAGATCTGATTGTTGAGTAATCATTAGTGAATCTCCTATCTCCCCACTCCTTTCTGAATTTCCTTAGTGTTGATTCCTCGACCTTGATTCTCTTGGATGTAGAAATTCTACCCTTAAGTGAAGTCAACCTCCTTTTTCTCTCGGCTTCCGTTAGTCTTGGGTGAGCAATCTCAATCCAATTATCCAGAGCACCTATTGGATACTCGCTACCTTCCAAATCCAATCCGCTCAAATCTGCTAGAAGTAGGGAATTTATCCTTGCAGACCTGAGAAGAACCGACCTAGGTAGCCTCTCCTTGATTATGGCAGCAACTGGGTGGGTTGGCCTGATGTCAGGCGATCTTCTGTGAGGGGATCCTAGGATCCAGTCGCCTCTATGATATGTTCGCTCATCGAGTGGTGCGTTTTGTATCTGAGGTGGCTGGATAAACCAAACTCCTGGAGAGATAATGGGGGTGTTGCTTGTAGCTAGTAATTTGGCCCTAACTACTCCGAAAATTCTAGGTTTTGTGGAGTATGCATCAATACTCCCAGGTCCTGCTCTTTCGGGAGGTGATTCGAGGATCTCCATATTTCTACAATCGAACCACCTGGGCGAGCGTTCCGAGAGAACAGCCCAATTCCAGTACACCCCTTGATTTCTGGTGGACAATTCATCTTCTGGCGAGATATTCTGGATGCGGTTTGGAATCTGCACCATTGTTTCCCTTGGAAGGGACAAGAAACACAGAGTCAGGTGTTCTTCATCTCTGGAAAGAACGCAGCAGCTTTCACCATCGATTGGCAAATCTTGTAGTGCCAATATTTTCGACCACTCGTCATCTTCCAGAATACCCCAGCCACTTTCAGTTAGCCTAATTCTAGCGCCTCTAGAACCCGGGGGCAGATCGCTCGTTGCTAAGTCATCGTCCCTCAGTCTCTTTACTTCTGCAGAAACGTGAGGCATCCTCAGGTTGGACTTGAAGGAAAGTTCAGAGACAGTCGCCTCGCCCTGTGCAAGAGTGGAAAGAAGCCTTCTTCGGTGTTTACTTCTTATTTTTCTCGTAGTTTTTTTCCGGTCGAAGGGGGAAGTATCTGACATCAAAAAACACCTACAAAACCATACTAACGACTAGATAGTAATAAATTATTTGTTTTTGTTACATTTAGTTATATGTTTCCAGTGGAAATTAACTAATAGTGAATAAAAAGAAATTATTTTTGTGAAAAAGTTACGACAAAAGTGTCATTATTTGTAACCAAAGAGAAGAAATACATACAGAAGCATTATATTACCATCCGCTATCCTGTGAAAAGTGGACTATGTGGGAGTCCATGAAAGAGTAGAAGTGAAATTATGAGGACTACAAGACTAAGGCAAAAGATCAAGAAATTTCTGGATGAAAGGGGAGAAGCGAACACCACTGAAATTCTAGAGCATGTGAATTCGACGATGAGGCATGGAACGACCCCACAGCAGCTTGGAAATGTACTTTCCAAGGACAAGGATATCCTCAAGGTTGCGACCACAAAGAGAGGCGGAGCACTTTCAGGAAGATACGAAATATGTGTCTGGCAGGTTCGTCCTGGGGCATTGGAAGAAAAATCCTAATTCATCCCTCAAGGCTTTTGTTCCACTCGCCACTTCTGGCTAGGCTGTTCATTTTAGCCCTGTGTAAGAAAGCTGATGAGCTTGCTTGATGGGGGTCTTCGGAATCCTCCGACCACTTCCTCAGAGCATCTGCTTGGAGTGCCCTCCCATAGGAGTAAGATAGTTGCCATGGGTGTTCCATAGCCATTTTGTTCATCAGATCCAGGTGAGCAGTTGCATCTTCATCTGACTGCCCCCCCGAAAGAAAAACTATTCCCGGCAAATCATGGGGAACGTGATTTGTTAGACATTCTACGGTCATTCTAGCAACTTCCTCTCTGGAAATCTGATCCTTGCAATCCTTGCCGGCAATAATCATGTTTGGCTTCAATAGAGCCCCGGGGATGTGAACACCCTGATTATCGCACTCTGCAAAGGTCAAATCAAGAATTGATGCTGTGACATCAAAGCAAACACTTGCATCATGGTCACCATCCATTAGGACTTCTGGTTCGATAATTGGGACGAGTCCTTGCTCCTGACAAATTGCGGAGTATCGTGCTAGGGCATGGGCATTTGTGGATAGGCATGCTGAACTTGGCATTCCATTTCCAATCCTAATTACTGCTCGCCATTTTGCGAACCTTGCGCCGATGGCAAAATATTCTGCGCACCTTTCTCTTAGGCCATCAAGTCCTTCGGTAATCTTCTCACCTTCGTAATTGGCGAGTTCCTTCGCCCCAGTATCAACTTTAATTCCAGGTAGTATGCCTCTCTCAGATAATTCTTGGACGATTGGTTTGCCATCATCCATGCATTGGCGGATTGTTTCATCGAATAGTATGACGCCACTGATTGCTGATTCATAACCCTCTGATGAGAATAGATTGGCGCGATAAGAACGTCTGGCCTCTGCGGATGGTTCGATTCCAACCGATTCAAGTCGGTTTGACATGGTCCCATTGCTTTCATCTGCAGCCAGTATCCCCTTTCCGGGCGAAACCAATTCCCTCGCATTTTTTTCCAACAATTGCCTATCCATACTTCTCTCCGACCCGTGGAAAGCGTTCTTTGAAAAGAAACCATCGCCGTAGATAATGGCCCCTCAAAGTTTAATTTCAAACTAAACGATTGTCGAAGAAAAGTAGTGATTCTTGGAAAATACATCTATGACTTCAGAAGATACTCTGTGAGTTCCATCTCCGATATCTTCCACTCCCTTCGTCCTGCCATCGCAAACACCTGTACCAATGAACACTGAATCGTCGGATGAGCATAAATCATCTCGAGACCATATCCTCTCTATATCCCCCTCAATCATTTCCTCTGCCCTGTCCCTATGCCCATCGTTCTTGAAAACCAAACGACCTTCGAATGAGGCACCCAGGCCTCTAAGTGCAGTGGCCGTAATCACCCCTTCTGGGGCGGCCCCGATACCCATCAGCATATCTATCTCAGAATTGATGTCTGCTGAATTGAGGGCTGCTGTAATGTCGCCATCTCCGATTAATATTGGATTGATTGATAGTTCCTTTAGATCCCTGATTAGTTCATCATGCCTTGGCCTATCCATAACTACAACTTTCATCTCTTCTGGCCTCTTTCCTAGAGCGTTTGAGGCTCCTTCAATGTTGTAGGCGACATCCGCTTCCAGACTAGTTACGCCGGAAATTTCTGCTGGTCCTGCAATCTTATCCATATAACAATCAGGAGCATGCAGGAGTGAACCTCGTGGGCCAGCAGCAAGAACCGCCATCGCATTAGGCAGGTCAGAAGCCACATGATTTGTACATTCTAGAGGATCCACAGCAATGTCGATAGATGGGACGTTTGGCTCTCCCTGCTTCGACCCCAAGGGCTCCCCGATCCAAAGCATTGGGGCATCGTCTCTCTCTCCCTCTCCGATTGCAACCCGTCCATCAAATGGTACCGAATCGAAGACTCGGCGCATTGCTTCCACTGCTGCTCCATCGGCAGCTTTCCCATCGCCAAGCCCCTTCCATTTTGAGGCGGCAATTGCTGCAGCTTCAGTTGCCTTGAGGAAATCGGGTATCAAATCGGCGGTCGGCATGCCCATCTGAGGAGGTCCGGGAAATCAACTCTGTGGCTGAGACTTCTTCTTTCTAAGTACCCTAATTCCTTCGATTGAGACTGTGGGATACTGCCCATTTTCATCTTTCTCAATAGGTTTCAACATATCCCATGCGCATAGTAATCCGGCACTAACGCCACAGAGAGCCTCCATTTCTACTCCAGTTGTCCAATGTGTTCGAACTGTCACTGTACAACTCAGTTTGTCCTCAAGAGCTTCCCATTCAACGTTACAACCCTCGATTGGGATAGGATGGCAATGGGGGAGTGTTCGTGGCGTCTCCTTGACAGCCTGTATTGCCGAGATTGTGGACGCTTCCCGGACATCCCCCTTTGGAGACTTTCCATTGATGACTGAGTCGATTGCTTTCTCCGATAGGCGGATGAAGCCAGTTGCCGTAGCTTCCCTCTCGAGAATCGGCTTTGAACCAACATCAACTATTCCCAGCAAAAGACCCCCGTCATCATACAACGCCCCGAAGAGGCAATCCCTATTCAGAGGCTCGGATAGGAGGTGTTGAATTTATTGGCCATTCAACCCAAACCTGCCTTCCAGAATTCTCCATCCTCCCTAACCTCCTTCTTCCAAAGAGGTGCTTGGTTCTTCAATTCAGAAATTAGCCAAGAACATGCAGAGAAACCCTCCTCCCTGTGAGCGGAGCCCACGTGAATGCAGACGATGTTCTCTCCGGGTTCTACGGAGCCAATCCGATGCGCCATTACAACTGATTTTACTCCGAATTCAGATATCGACTGTTTGGCAATTCTACTGAGGACTACGGGGAGCCTGTCCTCCCAAGCATCAAACTCCAGACGCTTCACCGAGAAGCCATCTTCCGACTCCCTAGTTAATCCGACGAAGCTAACTATGCTGCCGCAACCTTCGATTTCAATTAGATTTCTTAGTTTAGCGATATCTAGGGGGGTTCTGGCTACCTCGATATGCACGGCCACAGTGCCCCATGAGATTTCTCGCTTGAAATCGACGGATGACCCAACTCTTCAAGCGAGCATCATGATTCGCAATATTGTGGGAGATGAAGTACATATCCTTGGGGCCGGACTATCTGGTTTATCTGCAGCCACGATATTAGCCCGTTCCGGCAAGGATGTTCACGTTCATGAAATTAGGAAAGATAGCGGAGCCAGATTTGATGGTGACTTCCAAGGAATAGAGAATTGGACCAGTGAAGTTGACTTCTTTGACGAATTAGCCGAATGGGGTTTTGATACAGAAGAGTTCAAATCTGATTCATTTGATATTATCGACCTTATCCATCCAGATGACGTGATAACCCATCCAAAAACAGATGGAGTTGCTTTCAGAGTTGTGGAGAGGGGGACAGCCAGTCACACGATTGATCAGGGTTTCAAGAGGATGGCTCTGGAAGCCGGGGTTAACATTCACTATGGCACAAAAAGGGCACCCGAAGACTGCGATATCGTTGCTGCGGGACCAAAAGAATCCAGTGCAGTAGCATATGGGGAGATCTTTGAGACCACCCATCGAAACGTTGTTGCGTTCCAGCTTAATGACAAATTAGCCCCAGGGGCGTATTCTTACCTGATCGTCATTGACGGGGTGGGATTAATCTGCACATGCCTTTGGAGGAAGCAGCGAAATAGCGGGCGTTACCTTGACGAGACTATTGCTTGGTATGAGGAGAACTACGAACTGAATAGGAAACCGCTCAAGAGAGTGGGAGGGAAAGGTGACTTTGGCCTTCCAACCAAATACGAACACGAGGGGAGATTCTACGTAGGGGAGGCAGGGGGTTTGCAAGACTTCATGTGGGGTTTTGGAATGAGGTACGCAATCACAAGCGGAGTACTGTCGGCAAAGGCAATTCTAGGCGAGTTCGACTACGAGAAAGAGGTCAGAGGACGTCTGGTCCCATTAGTTAGGGCCAGTGCAATAAATCGGTTCCTGATGAATAGGGTCGGAGATAGGGGGTTTAAGATGGTGGCGAATCAATGGATGAGGGACCAGAAAAGGAAAGGAGATGGTCTAATTTTCATGCGATGGCTGTACAAACCTGGACTAATTAGAAGATCCCTTTGGCCATTGGTAAAAATTGGGATGCTGAGGAAGAAGGTCCTATCTGACGGGAGGATTGTCCACAGAATGCCATTCAGGAAACCACTCGAAAGAGATGTTTGGGAGCCCAGTGAAAGGGCCAGAAAAATACGAGAAGAGTGGAAATCGGTCAGGAAAGGCGGGGGGACTCTTTCTTTCCAAGAGTCAGAGAACTAGCCAAGTTAGTCCTCCGTTTGGTTGATATGGCGGAACTCGGTCGTGTAAGCATGACAACATGGCCCGAGTTAAAACCCATGAAAAACCGCCTCGTGAACTACGGGGTTACAGAAAACGGGGTAGCGATAATCGAACTGGTTTCCGACTCTGATGGAGAGCCCTTGGAAGGGGATAGGACAGCAGTAAACACCTACACAAGGGAGATGTGGCATGACATTGATGATGCAATACTTAGCGCTAGGTTCGATGATGATGTATCAGTAATCCTTCTTACTGGCCATGGGGAGAAGTTCTTTTCCGCTGGAGCGAGTATCAAATATCTGAACAAACTCACTCCGCGATACAAGTATTTCTTCTGCCTACATGCCAATGAAACCCTTTCGAGGCTGGAGCAAACGCCAAAAATCGTCATCGCTGCTCTGAATGGACACACAGTAGGAGGTGGCCTGGAAATCGCTATGGCAGCAGACATCAGAATCGCTAGAAAGGGAAATTTCCAAGTTGGACTTCCCGAAGTCTCGTTGGGAGTTCTGGCCGGAACAGGCGGCACGGCTAGACTTTCTCGTCTTGTAGGAAAGGCGAAGGCAATGGAGATCATGGTTACTGGCAGGAAGTTCTCCTTCGAAGAAGCGAAGGATATGGATTTGGTACATGACATCTATGACAGCATGACGCTGGAGGAGTTCCATCAGGACGTCCTAGACTACTCTGGACGATTCACCCTTCCATTTGCAGCAGCAAAGGCCATCGGGAACATCAAGCGCAGTGTACAGAGCGGCCTTGAGATTCCATTGGAGTATCATCTGGCTTTGGAGCGGGAGTTGCAGTCCGACCTATTCCAGTCGGATGATGCGAAGACGGGAATCAAGGCATATGTGGACAAGCAGACCCCTAGATTCGAAGGAAAGTAGTCGCAGAATGCTTAGTAGTTGAGAGAAGCAATCGCTGAAATACCCGTTTGTACTGGGGTGTTCAATGGCCGATACCGAGGTAGTAGAAAGTTACCCGACTAACTTTGAGACGTGGATTGAAGAATTCAATGAATGGCAGACTAGGATTGGTTTCGACCCCTCTTGGCTGGGCGACTACAGATTCGACATAAAGTTCGACTGGAACACGGCTGGAGATGAGATCGAGTTCGGTGATTTCGAGGGAATGCCGAAGTGGAACCGTAGGATGCAAATCCCCCAACAGAACATCATGGATGCGATAATCACCATGGTTAGTGTTCAAGGTGACACTGAGTTTGCTAGCGTCGAGCAGCAGAATCACCTCCTGGATACCGCTCCGACGGAGTATGACAAGAAGTCGGCGCTAAGAATCATGTGCGAGGAACAGAGACATGGGTGGCAGATGGCGTACCTGCTTTGCACTTTCTTTGGAGAACAAGGAGTCAGAGAAGCCGCGAAACTCTTGGAAAGGAACGCACAGGAGGGGACTAGAATCCTGGGTTCTTTCAACGAGCCAATAGATCACTGGCTAGACTTCTTCATGTTCACACACTTCATCGATAGAGATGGCAAGTATCAGTTGAAAATGCTTAGCACTTCATCCTTCAAGCCCCTAGCAGCAAGCATGGGTCCGATGCTAAAGGAGGAATCATTCCACCTAGGAACCGGGGCCAATGGACTCAGGAGGGTTGTGAAGCAAGGCGTCATACCCTGTGCTCTTGTACAAAAATACGTGAACAAATGGGTCAGTACCGGTCTGGACTTGTTCGGAACCGATGACTCTACCAGCGCACAATGGGCCTACGTATATGGGATCAAAGGACGCTATGACGAGAGGGAGGCAGTAGAGTCTGCAGACAGGGATCACCTCAATGAGGCAAGTAGGGACCTGTACTTCCAGGAGCTTAGAGAGGAGATGAGGCGAATTAGTAAGGCTCGCAAAGAAGGCGAGCCTGAACTGTACATCCCCTCGGACAAATTCCGGAGAGGCATTGGCAAGTACGCCGGAAAGAATTTCACAGTAGAGGGAGAGCCTTTCGATGGCAGTGACGAGGAATGGGAGGAATACCTGACAACGGTCCTCCCCACTGAGGAAGACGAGGAAAGACTGGTGAATGAATACATGAAGCAGGAGTGGATCCAGTACAGAGAGTGGAAGGGCAACTAATCTCGGAGGATTTCTATGCAACACGTCGCTCTATCCATTTTTGACAAGGAACTATGCCAGCCATTCTTCGACAGGCTGACCGATCTATTCCACGAACATCACCACTCGGAGGAGCAGGACCCAGACGGATACGAGAGTCTTCTCTATCGAGTCTATCGCCCATATAACCCAGAAATGCTCGATAGGATAGACGGTTGGATGGGTCTGGAGGAGCGTTCTTGGAGAGCGGAGACACAACGTGAAGTGCTCCTGTCACTGTATGCTATTCGATACCCCGACACCCTTCTGATCGAGAGTCTTACAGACAAGGCTAGATCCGACATCAGAAGGCTCTCTGCATACCTGCACTTCACCCATCACACATACTCAATATGGGACGATGATACGAGGAAGGGGCTGGGCAAACTTGGGATTCACATTCCGGAGATGAAGGAGGCGGACCCATTCATCTATGGTGCATATGTCTCTTCTATCGAGCTTCTGAAGGACGTAGCCCCCTTCACATGCTTCTTGGAGCATGACGTTCCACGGCAGAGGCTGTTTCAGTCTGCTCTGGCGGCATATGGCCGCGAGAGTTAGTACTGCTTATTTCCCAGCAGACCCTCCGACACTCGTGACGATACGCAAAGTTGCTATTATCGGCGCTGGGACAATGGGTTCCGGAATTGCCCAGGTCTGTGCTCAGACTGGTTGGGAGACTAGTCTATTCGATGCATTTCCCGAATCCCTAGAAAGGGGGATGGGGAATATAGGAGATTTCTGGGATAGAGGCATTTCCAAGGGAAAGACTACACTCCGACAGAAGGAAGAGTGGTCGGCAAATCTGATTGCAACCAGCGAGATGTCGGAAGCGGTGAGAGACTCGGATATTGTAATAGAAGCAGTGCCGGAAAAGATGGATCTGAAGAGGTCTATTTTCGAAGAGCTAGAGGACTTGGCCCCTCAGAATGCGATTCTCGCAACTAACACGTCTGGTCTGCCAATTTCCGAGATTGCTGCAAATACCGGTTGTCCTGAGAGAGTGATAGGGATGCATTTCTTCAATCCAGTACCATTGATGCAACTTCTGGAGATCGTGCGTCACGATGAGGTCGACGAACATACCTTATCCATTGCAAAGGAAGTTGGAGAAGCCATGGGAAAGACCACCATACTAGTTCGAGATGTTCCCGGTTTCGCAACGAGCAGGCTTGGCGTCGTTCTGGGTAATGAGGCAATAAGGATGCTTGCGGAGGGCGTGGCATCTGCAAGTGACATTGATACTGCGATGCGCCTAGGATACAGGCACCCCATGGGACCTCTGGAGTTGTCAGACCTAATTGGCCTTGATGTCAGGAGGGACATCCTAAACAGCCTCGCAGAAGCATTCGAAGATGATTCATACCGGCCCCATCCACTTCTGGAAGAGTTGGTGGATTCAGGCAATTTAGGCAAGAAGACGGGCATGGGCATCTACAATTGGACCTCTGGCGAGAAGGAAGAGAGAAATTGAACAAATGTAATTACTCCCACGTGCCCTCGAAGTAGCATTTTCCGGAACATGTGTCCGTTATTGTTCCGCTTTCTAGGAAGTTTGTTGCTAAGTCAGCCGCGGGCCCAAACCCTAGAACCTGATTATGGGCGAGGGAGTGATAGGCCATTGGTCCCTGGATGTTGCCGGAAGGAACCTCTGGAAATCTGCCATCAAAGTAAACTATTGCTGAGGAGGATTCTGATGCCTCAACTACATCCAGACCTTCGGGGTGGTGGGTCGAGTTCGAGAGAACCGGAATGCCTGATGTCCTTGATGCCCTATCTGCTGACAGAGTCGTCACTTGTGCGTCATTTATCGACACCAAGTAGAGGATCTCGTAAGGATGCAGTTCCCCTTCCAATCCCCCTTCCCTGAATGGGAGATAAGTCTCGGGCTCTGTGGTATCCCACATTGATTGCATCAATGCGATCAGAATGGACCTGTCCATTGTCGATTCGTAAGCTAACGAAGACGAGAATAGCCCCTCAAACTGAGTATACTGTGTAGATCTTTCTGCAATGAAAGAGAAAGATGAGCCGGCGACCCAAAGAACTCCGCGGTCCATCTCGGGAATTAGAGAGAGCATTGATGGCCCCCTAATCCCCCCCAATGAGACGCCCATGTAATCGACATCGGAAGTGTCTACTAGATTGGTTCCGTTGTGATAGAATTCCGGCAAATCGGAGCATACACCCTTGATTGTCCTAATCATGGCTAGATGGTTTATTACGGACTGCTGAAGTCTCTCTGACTGGTGCTGAAGATAGTTCACATTCATCAAACCAAAGGTGACGGCATCGAAATCTCCATCTGAGCTCCATCCCTTGAAATCGGTCCCTATAGTGGCGACTCCCGACTGATTTGCCCATCCCCTAAATCCTGAAACCATTCCCTCTCCGTCCCCCAAGAACCCATGACCAAGTACCACAAGCGGTGCTGGCTGTGAATTCTCTGCAGACGACATCGGGATGGTTAGTGTGAAGATAACTTCGTTCATGAAATTGAATTTTGGATTTCCGACGTCATCCCTAGTCATCGCAGTTGGAGGGTATGTGGATTGCAGATAATGAGGAGTGGTGATGGTTCCGCTAATCCTTCTAAGAGTGGAATTGTCATCGCCATAGTTCTCATCCACTGATGTAACGTTGCAGCCCAAGCCGGCGTCCCCCAGACGCTGAGAAGCATCGTCCCTCATGGAAATGAGATTGTCAGTCAGAGATTCCGTGGATGCCGTGTGAAACCACCATGCTGATTGGAGCGAGGATCTCTCGAATCCTACTTCTGAGAGTGCTGAAAACATAGATTCGTAACCGGGTCTAGATTCCTCAATCTGGTTTGAATCTGTAAGAACTCCGTCCCTCAGTGCCTTGAAAGAAATGAATGGTTCGACTTGGATTCCATCGGAATCAATCAAACCTCTGAAGGCAACAGCATACTGAGTGTTGTGTTCAAGTCCCCTCAGTGATCTTAGATGAACTAGGGTAGGTTCCCCATCTTGGGTCCTTGAAGAAATTTCAATCCAGTGTTGGGTGATTTCTCCTGTGTCCATGTTTAGTAAAACACTTCCATGCCCAGTTTCTACAGAAGCGGAAACGTCCTCTTGCGATGCAAGATTAGACACATCAGGAAGACTGCTGAATGTCGTGAAGATTTGCGAAGCGGGAGAATGCCCATCTCTGGAATTAATCATGTGGAATTCGTTGGAAGGTGCTGATGCTGAATCGGGGATCGCTTCCCCTTGGATGTCTACTCTGAATCCGGTTAGTGATTGTGAGTCGCTGGTTAGAAAGGCTGCTGATGGGAAGGGTAGTA
>NYST01000029.1 GCA_002683155.1 Methanobacteriota archaeon
ATGAACTTCCTCCCTGATGTTTGGGTGACTTGTGATGTCTGCAAGGGAAAACGATACACAAGAGAGACCCTCGAGGTCAAATGGAGGGGTAAGACAATTCACGATATTCTAGAGATGAGCGTGGACGAGGCATGTGAGTTTTTCGAGAATCAACCGAGGATACACAAAATCGTCCAGACTGTCCGTGACGTTGGTCTTGGTTACATCCGTTTGGGACAGCCTGCAACCACGCTATCAGGAGGAGAGGCTCAGAGAGTCAAACTCTCTACTGAGCTCCATAAGACTCCAAGAAAGCACACCTTCTACATTCTCGACGAACCGACCACAGGACTGGCTCTTTCCGATGTACACCAGCTCATAGAGGTACTACTCAGATTGCGGCGCAATGGACATACGGTGATAGTCATCGAGCATCATTTAGACGTAATCAAGTGCGCGGATTGGATTATTGATCTCGGTCCGGAGGGAGGCGAGCTAGGAGGAGAAGTAGTGGTAGCCGGACCCCCCCAGGAAGTAGCTAGGGAGCCCGGCAGCTATACAGGACAACATCTGACGGACATAATCTCATAGTTTTCAGGCCAACACTTGAGAAGGTCGCCACTAACCGAGATTCAATGTACCGCTCTGGGAACCCAGCACTGAATGAATCAACCTTCGAAAAATCCGCATATGAGGGCACATCGTGGTGGGAAGACTACGAATCAAACATGATGACGATAGAGGGAGTCGCCGAGAAGACAGGGATCCTCCTTCTAATCACTGCCATCACAGCGTTGGCCACTGCATTCTCGATGCCCGAAAGTGCCCCATTGATTGTAGTAGGCGGTCTAGGCGGTTTTATTGTAGCATTGATGATAATATTTTCTGGCTCCATGAATCCTATGCTAATTTGCTCGTACGCTGCTCTGGAGGGTCTAGTGATTGGAGTATTCACATATGCCGTCGAAGTAGGGCTTGACCTTCCCGGAGCTGGAATAGTAGCTGCCATATTGACGTTCATGATATTGGGGGGAATGCTTGCGATATATCGCGCTGGGCTAATTAGTTGGGACAGAAACCTGGCAATTGCGGTTGGGTCCGCTGTTTTTGCTATCATCATGATCTATATCTTCTCAGCCATAGGGTCTGTAACCGGTTGGTTCCATATCCCATATATCCACGGCTCTGGACCTGTTGGAATCGCCTTCTCACTATTCGTCATCGGGATAGGTGCGCTCTGCTTGGTGGCAGATTTCGATTTTATCGAGAGGGGGGTTCAGAGAGGGGCTCCGAAGCAGTTGGAGTGGAGAGCCGCTTTCGGATTGATGGTAACCCTAATTTGGCTATACTTGGAGATACTGAAGTTGCTGGCAAAGATTGCAGCATCGAGGCGTTAGGTAATGCAAATTGATCTAATTTTGACCCTAGCAGCAGCAGGGGTTGCTCTCGGGCTTATCGAGGGTATTCGTCCCGGGCCACTACTAACAATGGTCATCCGTGAGACTCTCTCTGGGGGCTGGCCTGCTGGAGCAAGAGCCGCATCCGCGCCGATTTTTACCGATGGACCACTAATTATTGTCAGCATTTTCCTATCGGGCTGGATTGCAGAACAGCCTTCTATCCTATTCTTGATCTCAATACTTGGAGCGACCTTCTTGCTCTGGTTCGGAATCGATTGCTTCAGAATCGATCTCCCGAATTCAGAAATTTCACAAATGGCTGTCTCAGGCTCGTTTAGAAGGGGGTTGTTGACCAATCTTCTAAACCCAAATGTCTACGTATTCTGGTTTCTCATAGGCGGACCTCTAATGGCCTCCGCCGCAGACAAGGAACCACTAGCACCAGTCGCATACGCCCTTTCTTTCCTCGTATCTATAATCATAGTGAAGGTCACAATAGCTTATTTCTTTCATCGTACAAGGGGAAGACTAACACCAAGGGGGTATCGCATAGCACTTGCAATATGCGGCATCGGTATGTTCGTATTCGCAACTGGGTTTGCCTACCAGGCATATGAGCTAGTGCCAGAGATATTCTGACCGCAATCACAGAGTGCTGGGACCGCCTATTGGCATTGCCTGCAACGGCACACCCGCTCGTAATGAGGGACCTATCGAAATTGTCCCATATATTCCTTGGTCCACTAAGTTGTGAGAGAGCCCGAACCATGGCCGTCCATGCGCATCGACAAGTATGTCGATGAAGTCTCCGAATCCACCGCATCTGTTGTAACCGCAGTCAGCAGTTGTATCCAATGGATCATCCATTCCATTGACCTGAACAGTTGTGATAAGTGGCATCGAGCTGAATGCATCAGTGATCATTCCGATGTATCCATTCCAATTGTCCCCACCGGAATCACCGATATATGCAAATGCAACCATACCCGAGTCACCTGCGGCAATTGCTGGGAAACCTGTTCCATTCAATCCGGCCGGAGGGGCAATCATCAGTGGATCACTCCAACTCTCGCCCTCATCTCTGGAATAGCTGTAGTAAGGCATATTGTCAGATCCCATCCACATTGCATGGACGTTATCGTCCTCGTCTGGATATACCTGCGCCTCCTCGAAATTCCAAGTATCAGCAGTGCCGGTTGTTCCGGTTGGAAGTGGATGCTCCGTCCAAGTTAGACCACCATTAGAACTTCTGAAAATCGAGTAACCTTCTCCATCACAACCGGGATTTCCCCGATAGAAGTTTCCATTGTTGGAACCTACCATATGACCGGTCAGACCACCGCTGTTGCAGTCCGTAGGAGCACCGGGGACTTCTGGCCCCCAAGTCGCCCCCCCGTCATTGCTGGTAGAGCAAACCGGGTAGGGATAGTTCCCATTGACACAGAATACCCATGTAGTTTCGTGGAAAAGTGCATTGTATGGAGAAGAGGCAATGGTCTGGTGATCCTGAACCGACCAACCCGTGGCTGGAGTTGGCCCAATCCAAGTACTGCCCTCGTTATCAGACCATTCGACAGTCATACCGAGAAGTGCATGCATGTCGAACTTCATGATCCTATCAGTCCAGGGATCAACATACACGTAGGGATCGTTGCTATTGGGTACTGGCAAGAGTGCACTGTACACATCTTGGCAACTATATTCTGAAATACTAGTCATTCCGATAAGCCCGCTACACTGAACAATCGCCGTCGATCCAGCGACCCCATTTCCCCAGCTGCTCATGTACAGATTATCTTGAGAGGTAATCCCGATGGTCGGTTCAAAGGTTGAGAAACCAATCCCGTAATACGTCCCTATGGAGCATACCGGAGTATTCCCGCCTGTTAGATTCCCAACTCCCGGACTCATGGTTGCATCAGTAGCATTCGCAAAGTGGTACCAAGTAGTGTTACTAATCGTTCCACCTTGCTCAGAGCATAAAGAATCAAACAGACTCACTTCGGTAGAACCCTCCTCCTCAGATCCAAAGCATCCACTAATTGAGGACATTATTAGTAGCAAAACCATGCTTAAAGAAGCAGCACGCACGATATAGCGGCCTAGCCATCCCTACATCAGTTGAACGGATAGTTGTGGAATCGAGGATCGCCAAGGGGTTTTGTTGAAATCACACGACGTGAACCGGGAATTCGTGAGACATCTCGCATTCTTACTGATCACCCTCGTTATTAGTGGTCCAGGATCTATTGGCGTTATTGAGAATTCACGGACGATAGATATCACGAAGATGAGCTCTGAACTGGTAGATATGCTCGATTCAGAGGATGACTTAGAGGCAATAGTCCACTTTCATGAATCTCCAGGAGACATGACATGGCGAGGAGTCGAAACCATTGGTATCGAACTAATCTCAGAGATGAGTGTACTCGATGGAGGACTAGTCACAGGCAGTGCTGGAGAGATTGCAGAACTATCAACAAGGTCGTTCGTCAGACACATCGAGGCCAATGTCCCAATCGAGCACTTCTATCTCCCAGGTGATCAGGAAGACTACGAGTCAATGATGCATGAGACTGTAAATTGGGTCAATGCTAGTCTAGCTTGGCATAGAGCGATTATTGGTACTGACGGAGTACTCAAGACCGAGAGCGACCTTTCACTATCCGAATATGATGGGAAGGGGGCTACTGCAGTGGATCTCGACACAGGGATTGATGGGGAGCATCCAGACTTCGATTGTGGAGAACCATGGTCCGGTGAGAAGCTGATTTGGTCAGCGAAGTGGACAGGTTTGGCATGGGTCGACGCTCCAAACTGTAACTCGGATACGTCCAGTGGCCACGGAACACACGTAGGCGGGACCATTGCAGGAAACGGCGACGCTTCGGGGGGTAGGAGATTAGGTACTGCGAAGGGCGCCACGATTGTAGCCTTGGGAACTGGTGATGGGGCCTCGATATTCGCAGCAGTAGAAGGCCTCGAATGGACCTATGAGCACAGTAGACCCGGACTAAACGATTTCAATATTCGAGTTGTATCCAATTCATGGGGCACGAACGGAGATTACAACCCATCGAATGCAGTCACGTTACTGACTGATATGCTAACATATGACAACGATGTAGCAGTAATCTTCGCAGCTTCAAACAGTGGTGGTAGCGGGGAAGAGTCTGATGACGATCTCAGGACGAACGTGTACGCAAATACTCCCTCCGCGATTTCAGTTGCCGCTCTGGTCCATCAAGGGGACGCAGTGACATCATTCTCCAGTAGAGGCTGGACCACGCAACAGCACACATGGCCGGATATCGGTGCTCCCGGCAGGAACATCTGGGCTACAGCACCACGGGCGACGGCAATTGATGCATCGACCAGAACTCAAGGAGATTTGTACTATATGGCCATCTCCGGAACTAGCATGGCCACACCACACATAGGTGGTATAGCTACACTATTGCTAGCAGCCGCTCCTTCCCTGGGTGTAGCAGATTACCAAGTCGAGGATCACGACCATCTGGAAAGTCTGTACTTCAATGACTCCGCGAAGGGAATACAATTCGATAACTGGGACGATAGAAACGAATCTAGAGTACATGAGATCGAGTTGATTCTTGAATTAACCTCACATTATTCACTTCTAAAAAACTCCTGTGAAGAAGGAAATGACGAGGACCCATGTAATGACATTCCACAGGAATGCTACGTCTCGGAGAATACCGACAGGTGTCACGACTGGAGGGTAGGGCACGGACTTGTCGATACGGATAGGGCATTGGCTCTCTCCCGGACCGTACAAGTAATGAGAGATCCCGATGAGGACGGATTTTTGGACTTCCCCCAAGTCACAGTCTGGGATGCATTCGAGCACTATGAGGATATCATGGTAACTCGCGAATTACCACTTGAGACAGACCAGCTGAAGCATGCATGGAAAGGTGAGTGGAGCCACTTCAACAACGGACCGACGAGTACCTTCGGAACTTACGCAACCGAGGATAGGCACTATGTTTGGGTGCCGAATGGAACTTATGAGATGCAGGTTGCCTTCAGCTCTCTCGATTGGGACTCCAACACTGCCCAAGTAGCTCAAATTAGGCCAAACGTCGATCTTGGCTCTGATGGTGATGACGATGCTCAGGGCCAGGGAACAATAGTGGGAGACACCATCTATATCGCCCTCGATGTGGAACCGGAGCACTGGGGGAAGTGGGCCGAGTTCGATGTCACTGGTACTGCAATTTCCCTCCCAATAACGGGTATTCTATCTGGTTCGGAGTTTATGGAACCAAGGGTTCCCTACACATTCGACGTATTGCTGACTCTGGATGTTTCTAAGCAGCAGACGGTAGAGATCCCACTTAGGAATGATGGGTACTCCGACCTTGATCCGGCACAACCATCCGATTTCTATGATCCTGAATCTTCGTTCGACCTTCTCATGGTCCGACCGGTATATGATGAGAGTCTGATTCCTGAGTACGAAGCAGACTCGTTCCTTTCTGGGAAGGCGAAGTCTGTAGCATTACCATTTTTGGGTTTGGGTGCGTCTCTAATCCTACTGGTATTATTCGTCGGCCTGCTATTTAGGGTTAAAGATCGGACGAGATACGAGGAAGAGTCCATACAAGCCGTGATACTAGACCAGTAGTGACTGGTTGAATCCCAATCACTTCCAGTCATTCTCAAGAATGGGCGATACTGTGTCTATGACCGAAACTCGGGCCTCTTTCCAGCTCATCCCCAGATCCCTCTGGGCAGGGGAAGCATCCCAGAACAGCCTTTTACCCAAGTGCATCCTTGCCCAAGAAAGGCTAACCTTTGGATGGAATATTGAGACGATTAGGGATAGAGAGTAGGGGAGCTGTCGCGTTGGAATCCTCAATGATGGATTCTCAGATTTTATTGCCTTAGCTATATCCTTCCACCACATTTGTCCTGAGACAACCAGGTACCTTCCGCCATCCTCTCCCTTGGTCAGAGCCCTGACATGAGCCTCAGCAACATCCCTAACATCGACTATACTGATATGCATGGGGATCACGAAGGGTATCTCACGCCTTAGAAGCATCATTAGAAATGAAGGACTTCCATTGAGATGCCTCTTTGACAACGGAGGCCCTAGCACAACGCAGGGGTTGATGGTCACCATACGGACCGAACCTTCCTTCCTCGCATGCCATTCTCTGACCAGCCTCTCAGCACTATATTTCGCCAATCCATATGGATTTTCTTTTATTGTCGCGTCATCAGCCCACGTTTCCGTCGTCAGAGTTTGACCATCCTCCCACTTGCTTGGCCTGATTGCTGCAGTTGAGGAGGTGTGAACCAGACACTTCACCGTGTCCGCTGAATCAATTGCTTCTAGGACGTTTTTCGTTCCAACCACACTGGGATCGATGATTTTCTCCTGAGCCATATTTGATTTCAGCACGACAGCTGCTGCGGTATGTATTACGTATTTGCAACCAGAAATAGCCCTATGTACCGAATCCCTCTGAAGCAGATCCATTTCTACAATTTCCAAACTACCCCCATCTGCAATCACCATCTCCCTCAGATGCTTCACTCTTTCTGGATCAGATAGGTTCCTAACTGTCGCTCTAACATTCCTACCTTTGGAAAGTAAGTTGGAAACAATGTGGCTCCCAATGTAGCCACTAGCCCCTGTTACAACTACAACCATGGACTAACCAGAGGCTTTCCTAAATTGAGGTTATCCATTACTCTGCCTTGGGGTCTCCTCTCATCCACCGAGGGGCCCACCAGTTTAGATTACCCATCAGTCTCATTGTAGAAGGTACCACCAGCGCCCTTACGATAGTTGCATCGACAGCCACACCCAAGGCTAGCATGAATCCGAACTGCATCATTATTGAAACAGAGGAAAAGCCAAACGCTGAGAAAACAGTAACCATAACAAGTGCCGCCGAAGTGATAATCTGACCGCTCTTCTGGAGACCTACTGCTACTGCTTGGGTATTATCTCCAGTTCTTTCCCACTCCTCATGAATTCTTGATAGCATCAGAACCTCGTAGTCCATACTTAGGCCGAATAGGATTGCAAATATCATTACTGGAGTAGTCGGATCAATAGGCTGTGGGGTGAAGTTTAGCATCTCGGCCCCGTTCCCTTCTTGGAAAACCCAGACTAGTATTCCAAAAGAAGCACTCACTGATAGTATATTCATCACAAGTGCCTTAGCAGGTAGTACCACAGATCTTACTTGCATGAATATTAGTAAATAGCTGGCTGAAAAGATGAAAATTAATGAGATGAGGAGGTTATCTTTTACCGCGTCTAAGACATCTTGGTTGTAAGCAGCAAATCCAGCGACATTAACCTCGTAAACACCACCAAATTGAGAGTTTTTCTCATTCAAGTTTCTGATTTGTTGCACAACGACTCTGGAGCTTTCCCTAGATTGATCCCCTTCGATGCTAACAATCACTACAACCACTCCATCTCCAACGGTACTTTCTAAATACACATCTCTTTGAAGTTGGATTGCAGTCAACTGTTCCTCAGTGAGATTTCCATCATTAGAATCATCCCAAAATTCAACGACATCATCGACACTCATGCTCATATCGAAGTGGGCGTAAGTTAGAACGTGGTACGCACCATCAATTTCCAGAATATCCTTGGATAAAGAGTGTAACTGGCGAATGTTTACTTCGTCAAATATATCGGTCCCTTCTTCAATTTCGAATACCATCAGAGCCGTATTTGAAACTCCTTGAGGCCATAATTCATCTGTTAGCTCCATGCCACTTCTGGCTTCGTTATCCGGACTCAGAGCCTTCCAGGAAGTAATTCCCCACTCTGCGTTCACGAATGGAGCACCTGCAAGTAGTAGTACGATTACGGATGGAAGTAGAAATGAGAACGGCCTATCCATAACCCTAATTGCTAGATTGGACCAGAAACCATCCTCTTTACTTTCGTTCCTAAGTCCGAAAGGGACTTTGTATGAATTCACCTTCTCACCCAGAATAGAAAGAATCGATGGAAGAAGAATTACCGAGGAAGTAAGAGCTACAAGAGTTGCGCATATTCCTCCCCAGCCTAGTGATGGAAGACCGGTATTTTCAAAGAAAAGCATACCCGTTAAGCCAGCAATCACGGTTAGTCCTGAAAATAGAATTGCCCTCCCTGCAGTAGCATTAGTCATCGCAATTGAGGTTCTTACATCGTGTCCCCTCCCAAGCTCTTCCCTAAATCGGTTAACTATGAAAAGCGAGTAGTCAACGCTAAGTCCGATTCCCAGTAGGGACACGATATTTACAGCGTAAACCGTTAGATCGTCTACGATATATGTCAATCCATGGATTATCCCTACTGCCGCGATAACCGTGTAGACACCGGTTAATGCAGGTAAACCAGCAGCGACCAGTGTCCCGAAAACAAATAGTAGAATGATTATTGTTAGAGGAGCAGAAATCAACTCAGCACGTAGCAACTCCTCTTTTAGAACCAAGTCGAATGTAATATCGATTGCTAGGTTGTCTGTTAGAAACTTCTCCATCCCTTCTGGAGCATCAGCAGGTAGTCTGATGTCTTCGTATATATCCTTCAGTAGAAGCTTAGAATCCTCCCTGTTCATGTTTACCTTCACGTATACTCGGGACCAAGAGCTGTCAACTTCACTAACCAGATTGGATCTATTGGCATCATTAGTTTTCCACGGAACATCCAGCTCCATGTCTTTATTGGTACTAAGAACTTCAATTGTTTGCTCCACTGCGGAGATTACACTGGAGTCATTGTGAGCCAGCCCTGGATGATGGAAGAGGATGAAGAACTGCTCGAAGTCAGTTTCATTCTCGTCAGAAAAACCCTCAGATAGCGCACTCCATCCATGGACGGACTCCAAATCCCCCTCTCCATAACCTTCGATATATTTCGGTTCAAAGGTGATCATA
>NYST01000002.1 GCA_002683155.1 Methanobacteriota archaeon
ACGGTAAGATTGTTCCTACATGGGGTGACGTTCTTAACAGAGCAAACCTAGGTATGGAAGTTATGCATGAGAGAAATGCACACAACTTCCCACTTGACTTGGCTGCTGCTGAGACCAGTGAAGTTGCTTTAATCGCACCTGCTGTTGGCTAATTCCAATTCATGTGTTATAGTAAGAGGGTCTAATGACCCTCTTTTTTTATGAAGATTGCTATAATCGGTAAAGGATTAGCAGGTATTATAACTGCTATGGCATGGAAGGCACACTATCCTAGTACCGAGATCGAAATCCACTATGATCCTGAGTCACCAATTGAACCAGTAGGATCAGGGTCTTGGCCTAATCTTCTTGACATGTTAGTAGATTTCCAGACATCAGATCCACGCTGTTGGCCTACGTGGAAGAGTGCAGACTGGGATCAGACAGTCAAGACAGGTATAGACTATGAAGGATGGGGTGAGACAGGTAAGTCATGGTTCCATGAGTTTGGAATGCATAGAGTCTCAATGCACTTCGATCCCCAGAAATTTTGTGATGACATGGGACAATACTTTACACTCAAGGAAGGTAAGGTAGGATATAATATTGATGCTAACTACATCTATGATTGTGGAGGTAGTCCCTTCAGTGGTAAGCAGTGCACCTCACAGTCATTTAAGAACTATGACACGCTGATAAATCCTCTCAACAGAGTACTACTGGCCGAGACTGATGCTTATAGTGATGTCTTCTGCACAACAAAGACTATTGCTACTAAAGATGGGTGGTGTTTCCGTATACCATTACAGAGTAGGACTTCAGTTGGTTACCTATTCAATACTGAGATAACATCTGATGAAGATGCACTAAAGAATTTTGAAGAGCAGTTTGGTTCTCATACTATTATTGGTTGGAGATCTTTCCACAATTACATGGCAAAGAATCCTGTCATCGATGATAGGATCTTCCTCAATGGAAACAAATACTTCTTCATTGAACCAATGGAAGCGACATCTGTCACAGGTTATATGGTATGGGCAGACCGTACGATGCAGCATATTAATCAAGGGATACCTCTTGATACTATTGTTAAGGAGAATCAGAGAGACATTGAAGAGAATGCTGCCTTCCTTTTATACCATTACTCTCAGGGATCAGTATATGACACACCTTTCTGGCAGTATGCTAAGGAGTTATGGAATAGTCCTGAGTTAATGATTCATAAGAGGACGTTAAATAATATTATAGAGATGGGTGAGAAGGGTAACTGGAGACAACTGTGTATGAATTCAGCTATGGCAAACGCTAGGTTGTATGGCAAGACATATAACTATAGTTACTTCTCCTTCCCATCCGTGATGAATTGTTATTACAATTTGTTAGGACAGGACTATGAATCTATACCAGCAACACATTGGCTTGGTAAAGTAGACCCACCTGATTCACCATACAAAAGAGGTTAACGTGCATTTATTATTAACAGGGATTATTATCATCCTCATCTCAACAGCGATAGTTTATTCAGTCATCAATAGATATGACCCCCACTGAATTTAGAAACCTACCACCAGTAAGAATTGATTACGGTAAGGACTGGAGTCTGTATAAATCTGAAGTAGTAGTAAAGCAACCAGAAGAATTAAAACATCAGGTTGCTCGTGCCTATAGATTGTTTAAGAATACCTTTCCTAATCATGACTCAACTCTAAGTCAGACTGAGCACCAGTCTGGCTTTAGTTTTTATAATGTGTTCGCATTGACATCACCTAGTCCTTTATTCTGGTTACTTTACAGAGATATCAGGACTATAGTTAGAAACAGTATGAATCCTGTCACATGTAAGATGGAGGACGGTCAACCATTGTGGATGCAGTCGTGGATAAATTATCACACTCCTAATGAAGTATTAGATTGGCATGGACATGATTATCCTTGGCATGGGTATGTAAGTATCGATCCTAAGGACACTACAACAGTCTTCAAGGGGGAAGAAGAATACTTTATAAACAATAGTGTAGGTAACATATATTTTGGACCAGGTGATAGGGTTCATAAAGTAGTAGTGAATAATGATTACAGTGGACCTAGGATCACAATAGGATTTGATATCTTAGATGAGCCTTCAGTCCCTGACGATTCATTTTCTCTCATTCCACTGCTCTAAATATAGTGTAGGATAAAATAGTTTATGTCTGCTCAGGATATTAGAGATATAGTAGCAAGATGTTACGATGATATGGGACCATTGTTGGTACCAAATCCTCTTGACGGAGCTAATCCTGCGACTCCACCTGGGACTGGATCCTCAGGCACAACACCAGGTCCAGAGCCTGGAGATGTAATAAGAAATTTAGTTGGAAGATGTTATTCGTTACCACCTGAGTTAGAACCTAACCCATTAGACCAACTCTATCCACCACCAACATACGATCCACCTGAAAGAGAGGATCCTCTTACACCTCCTGAAATTATTCAACAGTTAGTTGGTAGATGTTATCCAACACTACCACCTCTAACTCCACCACCTGATCTTGATCCACCGCCACCACCTACTCTTAAGATACCTCTGATAGATGGACCAGGTCCAGTGTTGGATCTCATTGGGTTAAAACATCCCACTCCCACTCTGACAATTAAGTGGCCTACTGGAGGGGATATGACATGGATCGTTACTACTGGTGACCCAGACGATCAATGTGATGAGGTGTTTTCTCTCCTACAGAAATCAAAAGCAAGAGAGTTACCTGACTACTCACAAGATGGTAAAGGACCACCAGGATGGTGGGAGAATATAGAAACTAAAGAGAAATTATATTGTAAGATCAGATCAGACAAGGATGATAAATGGAATGAGTGTGTACGTAATGCACTTGAGTGTATGTTCAGACCTTACTTTGGTGGTGGATGGAAGCCACCCAAGGCAGACTGTGAAGCATACTGGCCTCAAGGATGGAGTGGTAACAAGTCTGAGATATGTGTAGAGAACTGTTTCCCTGATAGGATACCTGTCTATGAGTCAACTCTTAGCAATGGGACTCTTAGTGTTCAGTTTGATGCTAGTGGAAACTTAGTTGCAACTGGTAATGGTACCGCAGTGGTGGTACTTAAACTCCAGTGGAATGATAGACCGTGGACATATGATGTCGCCATCGACACTATACAGATGGGTGGTTTGACATGGACAAGGACTGGTAGATCTGGTGAAGAGATTAAGACACTTAATATTACTGGAGCAGGTACCACATCTATCACTATGAATGGTAACTCTGGTGGGTTTAGTATAGTTGATAACAATACCAGAATATGCATGAGGGATTTGGATGGCACTGATTGTAATGCTAACTTCATCATCACTAATGCAAATATAAATGGAGATCATGCCTATGATAATCAAGGTGCTAAGGCAGGGTATAGTTTAACTCAGACACCACCTCTATTCTGGGTGCTTAGGGATGAGATACCTGGTGTCACTAGGAAATTGTTTAGATTCTATTCAAGTAGTAAGGTAGATACATTCCTCACTACTAACCCAGGATCACCAGACTCTGAGGGTGCAGGTGAGAGAGCAATGATGAATGCTAATGGCATGGGATCTGGTGAGGTTATAGGTCACGTATTCCCTACTGCTACTGCTATGAATAGTTACCTAGCAGAGGGTGAGCAAGCAGAGTCATTGCATAGATTCTTTAGCTCTAACCCATTCGATCACAAGTATGCTATTGATGGTGACTTCATCGGAGGATTACCTAAGAAGATACCAGACAGATATGCTTACAGGATACCAGCAGATCCTATTGCTGACCTCAACATAGAGATGGACGTTGAGAAGGGTGACTCTAGTTACAATAGTGCTACAGGATTCTACCTAGCAGATGAGACTGGTCCTAAATGGGGAAGGATTGTAGTCACCAGTGCTAGAGGTGGTCTTGAAATGTATTCTGCATACGTACCAACTGCAAAGATGAAGCAGTATAATGGTGGGACAATGGGATTCTTCTTGATACCTAATGGTGCTAATACAAATACACTGACTGCTAACCAAGAGATAACATTTGAACCATTGAATGCTCCATACGACGGAGGATTTCGAGGCACAGGTATCAATTCATCACAGAATAACTACTGTATGTTTAGTGATAGGATATGGAATCCTAATGACAAGGAGCATACTAAGTGGCATGGTAAGTCACAACAACACTGGGAGGATCTTCTTAATGGTGATGATGACTATAATGATTTAAGATTCTGGCATAGACTTGGGTGGACCTATGGTGGTTTCAAGTATGAAGGTGTCCAATGCTATGTCTATGGTGTGCAAGCACCACCTAAGGTATTCAGGAAGATTGATACCAAGACCAAGTGTGATACTAGAATACTTAAGGAGTCCTTCAAGGATGTCATGGTCAGACGTATGGATTGTGGTGAGAAACTACCTAACTTCCAGACTAATGATGTGGATTGGGAGTGTGATACATGCACAGGAGGGTATGCTATTAGATTACATGATGATCAGACTATAGAGGCAGCACCTGGTGGTGGTAGCTTTAGGTTTATATCAATGGGTGGTATAGTTGGTGGATTGTTTGGTGACTGTATGAAATTCACCATGAAGATGAAGAAGAATGGTGTTGATATTTTCACGAAGCAATACGAAGCAAAGTTTTGGCCCAAGTTAGGTGCAGATCTATATGATCAGGACATCACACTAGCAACAGATGATACTCTCACCTTACAGTTGGTTAGTATAGATTCTGGTCCTGTTACAGGAGACATAGCACTTGAGTGTGCCTTCTATAATCTTGAGACCACAGAGTTTGATAGTAATTTTAAACTAAGGTTAGGCACACTATCACATGATAATGTTATTGGATCTACTGGAGGCAACCCAACTGTTAAACAGATTCAAGCACCTGCTGGTGAAGGTGAGGTCACAGGTATAGCATTCTCATTCCGTCCTACTAACAGACAAGAGTTTGAGTGGGAGGCTGGCTCTAAGTATGGAGACACGTTACCTGCACCAACAGCATGGACTAATACTACTGTCTACACTAAGGGTGATCGAGTATTATATACTGACAACACAACTGATCCACAAAACCCAGTAACTTATGGTCCTTTCCAAGCAGTCCAGAATATATCAGCAGGTTTAATAGCACCAACGCATACCTCAGGTATCAATGCTCAAGGTTGGCATTATATTAATGGTGTTAACGTTGCATGGCCTGAGGATACAGTCCCTGATCCTGGATATCCATACACATATGTTTGGGCACAAGGTGCACCAGTTAGGATGCATGGTACCATGCAACAGAATCCACAGTTGCCAGGCAATACTAGGACGCTTAACAACAACCTGATGCCTAGTATTACTGGTGCATATATTGATACAGGATATACATACGATAAGAATCCATACCAGTCATCAGATATACTCCAGTCATATCTTTACAGGAGTGTAACTGGTACATACAACCACCTCTTAGAAGAGTTTCTCTTCACTAGGTTTGAAACCCTTCAGGGATCTGGTATCTCAGCAGCCAATAAGGACATACTTATTAAGGCAGCACCTACCACGTTTGCACGAGGGAAGGTACCGTGGTATAATCTAGGTGCTAACAGTATTGGTACACAATATACTAATGCTGTCACTAGCACTTGGAATAGGACCAATTACTTCTCACCTATAACATTCATCCATGACTATACTCTTGACAATTTTCATGGCACAGGAGGATCTAGTTACGCAGACGCATGTAAGATACGTGTCGGTATAACTTTCTATCCTGTATTGGTTGACACTGTTACTGAATCTAAGCAGGTTCATTACTGGCAAGCAGTCATCCAATTGATAGATGTTATCAATGTTGGTGCAGGTTACACAAAAGCAGTAGAGTTTGTGCTATCATGGCCACCAGAGAGGGATCCAATCACTGAGGATCCAACACAGACACCATACTTCCCAGACCAAGAGTCTAACTTCGCTTATCCTCAGGGTAGGGTCGTCAGTTGGTGGGAGAATGAGGATGTCGTGAAGAGGAGTGCTAAAGAAGCATTCTATCAGGAGTCTCACAATAAAAACTCAGTCGTATGGTATTCAGGTACCGATAGGACTAAGTTTAGAGTCAAGTTTAAAGTAACAGTCACATCAGTCACAGCAGCACCGTAATTATGGCACAAGGATTCGATGGTTTCACAGCAGGTGAGATCGCAGCAGAGAGATCTCTTGAGAAATCTTCAAGAGAGTTAAGGACTCTTAAAAAGATCATCGAGAAGTATAAAGATGACCCTAAGGGTAAGAAGAAGATGCTCAAGAAGATGCAGAAGTATTGGAGGAGTCCGATGGCA
>NYST01000060.1 GCA_002683155.1 Methanobacteriota archaeon
CAAGCCTCGCCTGCATTGGCGCAGATACGGTCATGGGATTGCGACCTTCCCTGTCTGAGACACACGCCATAATTCCCCATCTTTTTCGAGAACAGCAGGCTCAATCATTCCCGCTTTCGCGACGGAACGCTGTTCGTAGTTGTAAAGACCTTTGCTTGGCTGTGTTGTTGAGAAGCTTCTAAGGGTGCGGTCGGTTGGGAAGAGAAGTTTTTGCCCTTGCAGCTTGACCAACAGGTAGCTGCCTCCCCCCGCCACCTCTTCAAGCACCGTGGCCTGGCTCATACCCATCGCGATGGCGTTTTCAGAGTCGTTCGTGATGTTGAGCTCTGCTGTTGTCGCTTCACGCAACGCTTGTCGATCGCCGGAGTTGATCGCTTGAACCAGATCTGAAATCGATCGTGAGGCGGGGCGGCTGACAGGATCATCCTCCGCCACCGGAGATGTGAAGGGTGAGCGTGATGGTGGCGCCTGAAACGATTGCTGGCTTTTAACAGACGATGTTGCTTCAAAGTAATCCTGCTTTTTCTGCACTGATTGCATATCGGCTTTCAATTGCGCTGTGAGCCGTTCCTGTTCCGTTTCCATTCCTCCGAATTTCAGTCGGATTTGCTGCTCAAAGTGATGGAGCGATGCTTTGATTCGTTTGAAGTCCTGATCAAGGGAACGAAAAAGAAACCATGACAAAAGGATTGAAACAACACTCACCAACAGAGCCGCTGCGGCGATGATGATTTCGAGATTGATGCCAAACAGGGATGGGCTCTGAGCTGCTTGTTCGAGTTCTTCACTCAGACGATCCAGGTCATGCCGAAGGCTTTCAATCGTCTCTGTTTTCTCAATGCCGTCGTCGTTTGTTTGTCCACGATCAGCATCCTGCGTAGTCCCATCGTCCTGAGTGTTGCCGCTGCTGGCCTCATCCGTGGTGGGCGCTGCTCCCTGTTCTGCTTGTGAAGGCAGAACGCTGGATTCAGGTGTCTGGGCGATCGCGGCCGGAATCAGGCTGATGCTTGTCACCAGCAGCGCGAGAAAAATCCTTTGTTTGAAAGTGATTCGTTGCATTGTTCGTCTCCTCAGAAGCGCTCAGCCCAAAGGCGGCCGAGGGTGTTCGAGAGAGCCCGCAGGCCAAGAACAAAGCCTGGTTCGGGTTCCAGATCACTGGCCTCCTTCCCGACTTTTTCCAGACAAAGAGCACGAACTTCTGTTTCCACCTGATCCCAGAGTGAGTTGATGTCGCACAACTGCCTGATGGGTAAGAGGGATCGAATGCGCAGTTCGGCAATGCTGTCGTCGTAATGCTCTACGAACTGCTTGATGTCATCCAGGTCCGGTAAGGCATAACTCGTGATGGTTTCCATGGTGTGGGGCAGTTCAACCCGTTCACCAGCCTTGAACACAAGATCATTGATGCTCAGGCTTGCACCACTCACCATGAAATCCGAGCTTGGATCGAAATTCCCTTTGAGATTCACCCCGGAACTGATCAACCCACAGGAGGTTTCATCTTTGTATGCATCCGAGAGCGTTGTGGAGGCCTTTCCAGGTTCGCAACGTGCTGCTTTCACCTGCAACAGGTCCATCAGTTGATCAGGATCTCCACCGCGTTGAAAACTTGAACTGGCATCAATCCAATTAATCAAACGGCCTCCATTGCCGCCGAGGTAAACCGGCGTGGGAGTGGTTTTTGTGAGCTTTCCTTCCTGGCGAAGCACGTGATGAACTTGCCCCAGGTAGTGATACAAGCCCCCAAAACTGATGGAGATCAAACTGAGGAATTGTTGCAGTGGCTGCTGAATGGCAGAGTCTTGATTCACCAGCATGTCCAACCGGCCAGCAAGCAATTCAGTTGAGCCGTAACGCATGATGTTGTCGAGCCTGCTGGTGAAATTGCGGTCCTGCCGTGCTTTGGCTTCATCGTCGCTGATCTCTGCCGTCAAGCTTGGCGGGAACAACTCCTTCAGAAACTTTGGTTTGCGCTGCAGCAATTGTGAGCTGATGTCGCGTCCCGCAAACGGCACAGACACCTGATGAATGAGTTGATTCTCCTGCCAGATTGAGATGTCTGTTGTTCCACCGCCCACGTCCAGGCATGAGGTGTGCACCATTTGCTTGTTCTGGAAGTTGCCGAAGTAACTGGCAAAGGCAACGGCCTCTGTCTGCAATCCGCTCTCGTTTGATCCCTTGAGGGCATGTTTCAAGCCGGTTTGCTCATTGAGGCTTTGGCAGAGATCCATCCATACCCGTCGATAGCGAGCCATCTCATTCCTTGAAAAGGCGCTGGGGAACGACACGGCCCAATCAATCTCTCGGGCACCGGATGCTGCGGCATTGGCACTGATCAGCAGGGCCAGTTCTTTCAGGAATGGTTTTTGGTATTGCATCTGCTCCCACTTAAAGCCGGTCCGCAATTCGGCGCCGCCAAATTCGCCAGGACTCGGCACCCGCAACCTGGCTTCATGAAACAGTTCCGGGACTTGTCCAGTAATTTCCTGCCAGCCGCGAACACTGAGGGCTGTTGCTGTTGGTGGATTGCCTCCATTGGCTTCATTGGGAAGCATCTCCTCCGGAATGAAATATTGATTCAACAGGTTCTGCCGGGATTCCTTTTGAGAAAGGGTCAGCGACTTCACTCGTGTATCGAGATGTTTTCCACTTGGGCCAGCACCATCATCGATGTAGAAATTGGTGAATGATGTGCCGAAGTCGATGCCAACTTTCCACTGAGCACCGTCGTTGGAACTACGGATTGGTGGACTCACAGGCAGAAGCCCGCAATCCTTGCCGCGTTCACTCATTCGCACTAGATCGGGGAAATGCCTGGTGGTGAAATATTTCACTTCCTGTTGGCCATCACGGCTGATTTTGCGGTCGTAGTCCGCAAATCCATCCACGGTGAGATTGGTTGGGCTTTCTTCGCAGAAGATGTAATAGAGGCTCCAATGTTCATCACTCACATATGGCCAGAGGCTGATCACCGGTAGATCATCAGCAACAATGTTTTCCTCTTTGAGGGGATAGATTTTTGAGATCGAGTAACCATCACGCAGCCCCTGGATCGGCAGGGTCAGACGCACCTCCAGTTCACTGCTCATGCTGGTTTGCATGACACGCAGTTCACAGCGGCTTTCCAGTTCACGGCTGCTGAAGAGCTCCCTCATATCGGCACTCAGAGGCAGTAGTGGGGTGACGGGCTGGCCGTTCACAACCGGTGATCCCTCGAGGCGGTTTGGCAGCCACGACTCAGTGAATGCAGCTTTCCCAGGAACCAGGTAGAGCTGATCCAGAAAGATCTGATCCGGCGTGATCACCTTGATCTCGTTGCCGTATTGCCGCTCGAGTTGCTGTGGATCGAAGCCAATCGATTCCAGCGTTGCTGCCTTGTGCAGGCAGATGTCAGCGGCGCTGACGCCGAGCTTGCTCGGCATCTCCGCATCCACCAGTACAACCGGTGTGGCAGGGGTGTTGGGCAGCGGTTTGCGAAGTCGTTCTCCAAGTTCCAGCGTGGCCTGGCTGGCGCTGGCGCCCCCTTTGGCCGGTCGTCCCAGCAGCGATACCGCAATGGGGTTGGCCGGAAGATTGGGGATGCGGCCCGTGTCGGAGAGGGTCGGTGTGCCGAGTCGTCCCCCGGTCAGCCTGCTGACAAAACCATCGAGAACCTCGGCCATCTGTCCTGCCGTTGTTTGGCTGTTCAGATCTTTGGCATTGAGCATTCCTGAGCGCACATAGCTGAACCAATCAGCCAGTGCTTGCCGTTGTGAGCCGCTCAGGGAGGACACGGGATCACTGAATCGTCCCCCCTGGGTCCATGCCATGCCCTGAATTGGCTGCGCTAAATGCACAGCAGGACAGAACATTGTGCTGGGTGAGCTGAAACCGATGACGGTGCTCTGAAGGGTGAACACATAAATCACCTTCCACGGATTACGTTGTTCCGGATCCTGCGACAAGGCTGTGCTTCCGTCGGGAATAGCACTCGACAAACTTCGTGAGAATGGTCCGACCGCCTCATCATCCCGATCAGAAAAATCATCCAGAGCCACACGCTGGGCATCCATGCGGAGGCCGAACATGTCCCAGAGGCCGAGGCAGGCCATGCCACCAAACAACTCTTCCAGCAGGGAGTCGCGCGTGGGGTAGCGGTTGTTCAGAACAGCCTGCTCAAATTGCAGTGCCCTCGACCAGGGCGACGGCAGTGAATTCACCCGTGTGGAGGCCACCTCATAAACCAGGCTCTTGGCAATCACACCAAGGCTTTGCTGATCTCTCCCCTGCCACTCTCCGGCCTGCGCACCGCCGGCCAGTGGAGGATCGGTTTTCGGGAACCAGGGAATCTGAACGATGTCTTGTGAGGATGACGTCATGGTTAATTACGCGTGAGGTTTATGAATAAAAAGAGAGACGATCTAAGCCACCAGGTTCCAAAGGCAATCGGCTAAACCGGCCATGCCTCGATGGTTGATCCTTTCGGAACTGAGTGCATCCATCTTCACCTTGATGGCTTCCACGGTGTCGTTTTTGGCGGGCCGTCGTGGACGTGCTTTCCCCATCACCACGCGGCTGAGGTTGTTCTCAAACCGATCGCTTGGCACAAGCAGTTGTGAACTGAGTAGTTCCTGTTTGAAACCTGATCCCAGATTGCTGCTGATTTGATTGAGCCACTGCAGCAGCGTGTCGCAGTATTGATCGATTGCGGTTTGAACAGTGAGTTGCTCGCGATCGCGGATGGCGGGACGCCCCCCTCGGCTTGCACTGGCTCCGGCCGGATGAAAAAAGCGCCTCGCCCAGGGTGCCCCTGAGAGGAAGGTTCGCATCGGAACTTTTTGGGCGTCCGCAATGTCGTGGCTCACATTGTTTCGCCAGGCCACCGCGAAGCGTGCTCCCCTCGCCAGGCCTTCGCCAATGCGCTCATCGTCGGGAAGATCGTCCCATCTGATGCAGGTGTGGTCGCTTCGGCTCAACACATGGGCGTAGCCAGTGGTGCTCGTGAGGGGATGGCGAACGCCGAGAGCGGCCAACAGTTCCACAAGATGGGCGGCATTGATTTGAGACGTGCCGCCGATGCTGAAGCCAAAGCGAGCCTTGATGTCGCTGCCCACGAGAAACACGCGGTCGAAACAGGCTTTGCCACTGGTGCGTAAATATTGCAGTGCAGCGTCGGTATTGAGCTGGAAGTTTCGCGACTCCGCATGCACGCCCGTGTCGTCATCGGCGACCCCCTCGAAATCGAAGTATGGAAGCAACAGAGAGGCTTGAACCTGCACGCTGCTGAGGCTTTGGCTTTTCAGCCAGTTCTTCAGAAGTTGGCCAAGGGTGGGAACACCAGAGGCTCCCGTGCCACCAAAGACACTGCCGAACAAGTGAATCAGAGGCGGTTCCCCGCTTCCTGCGGCCGTCTGAATATCGCTGAGCATCTGCTGCCACTGACCCACCTGGGCTTCTTTCTGCAGGTTGATGCGACTCATCACGGCGGAGCCAATCGGTGGGCGACCACGAAAGCCAACCTCCAGATCCGCTTGTTGTTCCTCGGGGGGGAAGAGACAGTCGAACAAGGCGGCAACGCCAGTCGCCTGAGTTCGCAACACCGCCTTGGGGAACACCTGATCCAGAGAAAGGGCACCGGATGACGTTGTCAGGGGACTCCATTGGCCGTAGTCCCGCAGTTCAGCCCTTGCAAAGTTGTCGCTGTTGCGGCCTACAGCAACTTTGAGGGCGCCATAACGGTTGATCGCCGTTTGTGCCCGCGTGAGAAGAGCGCTTTGTTGATCAGGCTCTACAAGAAACACCCCCAACCTGGAGGGTGTGCCGTCGTCGCCCGCCAGAAGCCCGCAGGCATGCAGGTGAACCAGGGCTTCGATGCACTTTGCGCCTGTGCCACCGACTCCGATCGCGAAAATCTGTTTCATCTCAACGGCTCCCGAGAAGTGTGACGGCGCCAGGCACCACCAATCGATAAGTGCGAGGTGATGCCAATAGGGTTGGAACCCAGAACAGAAGCATCACATCGAGCACCACGAATCCCATCAGAACGATCCAACCACCGGCTGGAACGGGATAGGAGTTCATCCCGGCGGCGGGTGAGGTGCCTGTGACAGACCAGACAAAGACGGTGAACCATGCCAGACACAGCCAGCCAAAGATGGTGAGAATCACGGCGGCAATCCACCACATTGGTTGCATTTGCCGTGTTTCTTTTGAACTTCGTGGTTTTCCAGAAAGCGTTTGAGCGATCCAGATCAACAATGCTGAAAAACATCCAGCCCATAAAACAGTGAAGGCCGGACTACTCCCGGTTTGCAGATAGTCGTTGAGGTTTAAGCCTGGCCCCACAAGAAGTCCGGCAAATAGGTTCAAAAAAATCCAGTTTTGGATGATGTAAACCCAGATAATGCCCAGTGCCACTGAGGCTGCAAGCAAAATGAACTGGTGTCCGCGCATGGTGTTATTCGTTGATGGGCTAATTGGAATACATCAAGCAGAATGCAGCTTCCGGTGTTGAACCTGGTTCAACAAGCATTTTGCTGAGATTACTCATTAGAAGCAGCAAGCCATCTGTTTGTTGATTTGAGTTGGGGTTTTCAGGATCACGGCGATCCCAGTCCACCCACCATTGTTGAGGCAGAGCACCACGGGGGACAGTAACCCGTAATGCGTTGCCAGGTGATGGATTTGGCAAGGAGAGTTGAACGACCAAATGATTGTTCACAATCGCTTCACCCGTGATGGTTTCACCGCTGAGGGTTGCTTGAGGATCAATACTTTCTAATTTTGAAAGTCCCAGTTTTGTGGTGTTGATGCCAGAAAGATTGACGCCCTGTTTGGATGCCATCGCAACACCTTTGGCCGGAGGGAACAGCTTCACCAAGGCATAGTTATTGCCTGGCCTGTAGGTGATTCCGTTCAGGCGAATGGGAAGCCCCTGGGCGACCTGCCCTTTTGGGATCCCCTCAACAACCTCAACGGTTTGCGTCGGTGATGAGATGGTTCGATCGAGGTACGTGACCTGAATCGAATCGGAAGCAATGCCAGAAATCGAGGCGTTTGATTTGATCTCCTCCAGCAGCTTATGGACTTGCCGTTGTGGCCCCGTTGCCAACATGTAGATGGGCCGGTCCGTTGCACCTTTGTAGATCACTTGCGCATCGGAGTTGTACACACTGCCCTTAAAGGGGAGTTTCAGTGCCAAAACACCGATGACAGCCCCTTGCTCAACATGCTTTTTGATCACGGCGGTGAGCTTTGTGATGTCACCGTTGTTGGCTTCCAGATCTGTGATCGTGAGCCTTAATGGCACTTTTGCCGGGGCACCATCTTTCGCTTCGGTTAGGCCAGGACGTCGCCAAACCGTGTCGAGGCTTGAAGACACAGGTTGGAATGCACCACAGCCTTGATAAAAACAAGGTTTGGTTGCTTCTTGCCAAGACGACAGGGGCTTGATGGTGCCACTGCCAACGCGGAACGTTTCAACCTCAACATTGGTGGATGCAGCAGACAGCGAGACTGCTCGGATGAGTTTTTGCCAGTTGCTGGCAGGTTCTCCCGCTGTTGTTAATCCCAGCATTGAGCCACTGCCATCGATGGCGAGTTCCAGAGATGTTGCGTCAGGGACGCTTCCCCTGAGTGCTTTCAGTGCGTCTGACGGTGTATTCGTTCCAACGACACATGCAGGTGGGGTTGGTGCTGAGACACATCCTGTGAATAACAGCAGCGCGCCAGCAGTGCCGATAACGGTTGGGATACGTTTCAGAAGCCCCAGGCAAACTTGGGATGATTGCGTCATTGATAAGCGTGTTGTGCCGGAAATGAATTTCTATTGACAGCCAAATAAGAAAACTTGTCCTTCTTTCTTGGGTGTCTGTATGGGTGAGTCAATCTAATGCCAAGTTGGCGTTGTTCTCCTCATCATCTCCCTGATCGAGCTTGAACTCATCCCCTATTTGGGGGAGAGGACCATTGCGTTGGATATGTCATCCACGGCTTGGCCCTTTTAGAACTCATCGTCACCGGCCCGATTCACCATCATCACGATGGTTGCAATCATGATCACGACCACGATCCCGGCCAGCCCGAGGCCAATAACAGGTAATGGTGCCGCCGCAGGATCTGTTGGGTTTGGGTTTACCGGTACGGAGGGTCGTGGTTGAGGCGGGGCGATGCTTGGTTCCGGTGCTTCGGTCGGCCTGGTTTGGGGGTCAACAGGCAGTCGAAACCCTTTCAGGTATCCATCGTTAAAAGCCTGGCGCCGTTCCATCGGTGTGCCGTGATGGTCATGATGATGAATCTCATAATCTCCAACGGCTTCAAACGTTGATCGGGCTTCGTCAAGGTCCCCCGGTTCAAGCAATCCTCTGATTTCCACGTAGCGCGCGAAGCCTCCTGCAAAGGCATCAGCCGCGAGTTCACCATCCTTTCCAGGTGGATGGGCATTGGTTTTAAACAAATAGGCATGACCAAATTCATGGGCAATGATGGAGAGGGCACCAAAATCGCCGAATTGTGTTGCAACAGCGTCTCCCAGAGATATTTCGAGGTAAACAGTGTGATCGCCGGGGCAGTACGCCGGTGCATCAATGCCTGATTGTGGGCATGCCCGCGAGAATGCCTCCCCTTTGTAAATAAATAATCGAGGTAGCTCGATTTCCTTCCCTTCAGGAAGGGTTCCGATGTAATCACCAAGTAAATCCTCAACCGCTCCGGCATGCTCGAGGTCCCAGCCAGCTGCAGCGTTCATGGGCCATGCGATGTCAACCGCACCCGAGATCACTACGAGAGCTAGCACAACACCAGCGGGCGTCGGCTGTTGTCGTTGAAGCGCTGTGCTCGGCCTAATATGAAGTGTCAATTGGCTGAATTGATGTCCAAAATAGGTGGTTTCAAAGCCGGAGTGGCCTTCCAGCAAGGCTGGAGCGGGTTTAGCAAAAATTCCGGAACACTTGTTGGCTTCACGGTTTTAGCGGCAATCGTCTGGGGAATCATCCAGGCACTTCAAGTGGCGCTGCTCAGGGCTTCGATTGAATCACCAGATTCGGTGGGTGGACTGGCTGTTCTGTTTGTTGGCCTAGCGCTTTTGCAAGCAATTCTTGGGTTGATTATATCGGTGGCTCTTTTTGACG
>NYST01000030.1 GCA_002683155.1 Methanobacteriota archaeon
ATCAATACCTGAATTGAGCAAGTATCGTCTTCGATGCCCCCGCCTTCGATGCGACCCCACAGTCTGGTACGTCAGCTGAACACAATCTCGGCGACCATGTTCGTCGGCCTTTCGGCGACGATGTGTGATGTCCGTGCATAAATGGTCGCCGCCGCCTTTCTCGTAGATGGATTCGTAGATGTTCAACATGCGCGAACTTTCTCTTTCTCCCCAATGTCAAGTGTAGTTTTTCTTGATGATCCATCAGAGATTGAATAAAATCTTCTCTTTCCTCCGTATTGGAGCCAGTATCCACGCCTCTGACAACTGCGCCCAAGACTATCGGCCTCACATCTGCCAATTCGGCGGATACCGTTAGCCCGATTTCCCCGGAGATAACTGGCAAGTTGACATCCACTTCAGCCTTTGAAAGGAATGTACGTGAAGCCCTTGCAATCGCCTCATGGCTCAGAAGATCCGGCCTGTCCGGAAAAACTTCGACTTCTATAGAATCTTCGCTATTGCCATCTACCGGGCAACCCAATTCCGGCAACCATTCCGACCATTCTTCGGCAATATGGCTAGTCCCGTGAATATTCTGAATGTAACCGAGGACTGAGTGTTTGAAATCGAGAGTTGGAATTTGCTCACCTCAGATCTAACCACATCTTTAGGGGGCGGTCATACCCAACCAACCTCAGGCCGGAAATTGAAGCGGTATCATAATTATTGGCTCTAAGGTTCCTCCTTCCAATCCTCTCGATTCGGTCCACGCCTATTTCCCTCATCCAGCTACGAATGCCTGTGGCTAACTCACCTATCTTTGAATCCAAGTCACTTTCTGGGCAGGGGGATACCAATGCGGTACATCCCGATGCCACGGCAATGATCAGATCCTTAGCATCTGGTTGGTGCAGAACTTCGATCATTACAAATTTCCCCGTCTCTCCAATTCCCATGGCCTTAGAAGACAAACCAATTTTTGGCAGTACGGACGCCAATCGAGAACCACTCCTCGTTGCACAGTTAACCACGGCACCATCTAATTCCAAGTCCATTACAAGTCTGAAAAGCCGTTCTATTCTGTCTATCCTTCCTCTGAGCAATATTATCGAATTGGTCCTCAACCTACTTCGAAGTGATATCACCATGGCTTCTATTTCCGCATCATTCAATCCAGGGAAGTCTGTTATGTCGAAAACAATGCCCGAGCAATTTTCGATATGTTCGACAGCCCCATAGAATTCATTTTTCCCAACCAATAGCAAATCTCCATCTCTTGCTTCCGTCCTTACAATTGCCGGTGAATCCACTCCCTTCCATTTTTCAGAACCAATTGCTGTCTCGCAAGAAATTATCCATGGAATTTTCAATAGCGACCCTCCCGAATCTGCCTCTTCTTGAACTAGAAGAGTGTAGTGATCAAGTGGAGCATTATTGGATAACGAGCCCTCATTTGGATACAGTGAAATATTTTCAAAACCTTCAGAGATGAAATATTCTGCTACCTCATCACCAGTTGTCAAATTGGCCCCAGGCTCCAAAACCAAAGCATCATTATTCAGCGATAATCCCATAGGTTCTAGCATTTTAGAGAACTCAGAAATTTCTGATTTCTTTATCGATCTCATTTCTACGCCATCTGGGGGCGGGGGGCAACTGCCAGAAATAATGATCCTGCCACCATTCATTCCTATCCCCGGCTCCGAGCCAACCGAACCCATTACCAGGATGGATCCGCCCGACATCCCAGCCCCTAACCGATCTCCCGAATGCCCCCTGACTAGAATCATTCCTTCCGACATAGAGGCCCCAGCTTCATCTCCTGTGGAACCTTGAATGGAGATCTCGCCTCCAGCCATCGCAAATCCAGCTTTGTTGCCAACATCCTTCTCCACGACTGTCTTCCCTGATTGGTGGAATGCCCCAAGCATAGAACCGGCACTCCCCCTTAAGGTCAAAGTACCTCCACGATTTGCTGCTCCAACACAATCTCCAAGCGTTCCAAGACACAGTACCCTTGCACCCTCCGGCAAGTGAGTCATTACTCCAAATTCTCCGTCTTTGGGCCTCTCATCGCCAGCCCGGCCCCAACCAATTTTTACTGGCCGATTCTGCTCTAATGCCTGCTCTAAGTACCTGTCTAGGTCATTGTTGAGTTTCAAACTCTTATCGACAATTTCCCTCAGTCCATCGCCCCCTGCATTACTATAGATTCAGAAAGAGGCGACTCATTATTGACTCTTGCCGAATTCGCTATGTTCATAGGCATCCTTCAGACGTAGAATGGTCACAGGCAAACACATGGGGAATTGAAAATGGGTTCCATAAAGGTGGCAATAAACGGTTTTGGAACAATAGGCAAGAGAGTTGCCGATGCAATAGACGCACAAGAAGATATGGAAGTTTCAGGAGTTACGAAAACAGGTCCGAGTTTTGGTTGTGAGCTTGCAATCAAGAAAGGATTCCCCCTATACTGCACGTTTGACGATGACGATAGGATTTCACAGTTTTCGAAGAAGGGTTACTCTTGCGTAGGGGGGCTTTCTGATTTGCTTGCTATTTCAGATGTCGTTGTAGACTGTTCTCCCGGAAAACTAGGTGCAGAAAACCTCGAGAAATACCAATCTGCGGGAATAAAGTACATCTTCCAGGGCGGCGAAAAGCACGAATTAACGGGATTGTCGTACACTTCGTCAGCTAATCATTTGGAAAATTTGAATGCAATTGGTACGAGGGTTGTTTCTTGTAATACCACTGGCCTGTCTAGGACCCTTGTGCCTCTCTTCGAACACTGTGGGTCATTGAAGGTAGAATGTACGATGATTAGGAGGGCTGCCGACCCAGGAGACTCTGGGAAGGGCCCAATCAATGCAATCAAGCCTGTACTGAAAGTACCGAGCCATCATGGCCCAGACGTGATGACCGTTAAACCTGAGATTGAAATTAACAGCCTTGCTGTAGCCGTGCCAACTACGATAATGCACGTCCATAGTATCATTGCTGATCTCCCAAAGGGGCACGGGCTAGATACAGATTCCATTCTACGAATGTGGACTGATACTCCACGAGTCATTATCATGAATGGTTTGGAAGATCGGATTCCTACAACTGCAGAAGTAATGGAGATGGCTCGTGACATTGGTAGAAAATGGGGCGACTTGCATGAAATCTTCGTTTGGGAAGATGGCGTGAAACTAGTCGGTGATAGACTCTACTATTTTCAAGCGATTCATCAAGAGAGTGATGTTATCCCTGAGAATGTCGATTGCATCAGGGCATTGATGGGCGTGGAGGGGGACTGGCGCAAATCCGTCCTTAGGACCGATGAAGCAATCAGTCGTTATTACTCAACATAAGAAATAAAATAAATCACACAGTCTCAATAGTCAAAAGAGAATCTTGTCTCCGAATGACGAATGACTGCCACGAAATCGGTTTGTTTTGTCATCGCCATCTTCCTATTCTCCGTTGTCTCTCATTCCCTTTCTCCAGAGCCACGTTTCGAAGACGATCCCATTCCCCAATCATCTGAAAGTAAAAACGAGAGTAGGTGGAATCAGTTCGCAAATCCAGTTTCTAGTGATTACAGAATCTCCGAAGCGTCTGGAATTATTCATTCACCATTCGGAATCTCCGACCCGCTGATAGGGGGTCTACCGTTGGGGCCGTGGCAGATCATAGGTCTGCAAGGCCCCTTTGACACGAGATTGCATATTGTTCAATCCATGAGTGCCGATTTGTTTGAATTAGAGGAATCCCTTCAATCATTAGGGATCGCAATCATTGACCATGTTCCAGATGATTCTGTGGTAATCAGCCTCTCAGAAGAGAATTCAGATGAAGAAATTTCTCGAGTGCAGAATTTGCCACAAGTTCGCTGGGCCGGGCCTATGCCGTCTGCTTGGAAGATTTCCAATACTCTTCTCCCATTAATTCAATTTGAAGGGACTCTAATTGACCTTGATGTCACGCCGTCTTCAGCAAATTCGCCCGAGGATCACATCGAACTAAATGATGATATAAATTCCCTAGCAGGCACTCTGCACGAATCTTCTCATTGCGACCTACGACTATGCCAGATAAAATCTGCAAACCCTTTGTTGGTAATTTCATTAGCATCTGACAATAGGGTCTCTAGGGTCGAACCAGGGCCAATTCTTTCCATCCAGAACTCAAATGCCAGCATCATTTCAGGAGTTGAACTAGCTAGGACTATGTCTGTAGGAAATCTAACAGGTTTGGGGGAAGTGATAGGGATTTCCGACACAGGGCTTGATTGGGATCACGGAGACTTCGATGGAAGGCTTCGAAGCCCCGTTTTCAATTTGTTCGGGCCTGACAATTCTGGAGCCGATTCAAACAGCGGACACGGCACCCATGTGACATCTACGCTATTGGGGGATGGTTCTGGAGACTCAAATTCCACTGGCATCGTCCCAGAGGCTACTTTCCACTTTTACCAATTAGAGGTGGATAGCTCAGGAATACTGGCAAGATGGGGTTCATTGTACGAAATGTTCGAGCACTCCCTGATGAATGATGCAAACATTCACACAAACAGCTGGGGGAGTGAAAACCTAGTTGGGGACTACACCTCGGATTCTCGCTCAATTGACTGGTTTACCAACGACTATCCTGAATTCTTGGTGGTCTTTTCTGCTGGCGATATGGGGGTTTCTGGTGTTTCCTCTCCAAGCACTGCAAAAAACGCACTTTCCGTAGGAGCTTCAACAACTGGAGCCTTCGAATCAGAACCGATAGGGTCGATTTTTGCAGAATCATCCACTGGTCCAACTTCCGATGGGCGAATAAAGCCCGATTTGGTTGCACCAGGGGTTATGATATGTTCAGCAAGAGCTCAAGAAGCGGACCTTGCCACTGGTGGAAACTGCTCGAATTCGTTGCATCCAGACGGCTCCACCCCGATGTACATGACAATGAATGGAAGTTCGATGGCTACTCCCGTCGTGGCCGGAGCATCTGCTATGGCCAGAGAGTTCTTGAGGGAAGAAGTTGGAATATTGACTCCCGGATCCGACCTTATCAGGGCATTATTGGTTAATGGGGCCGACGATATCGGCGAGCAGAATATTCCAAATCCCCGTGAAGGATGGGGGCAACTCAACATCTCTAACAGCCTCTTCCCGAAAAGCGACGGCGTAAATTTATCTGTATTCTACGATCAAGAAAGGCAGCTAATGCCGGGTCACAGTTTCATCTACACATTCGATGTTTCTGGCACCAGCGGAATGGACGTAACTCTGGCTTGGAACGATTTGGAGGGTTCCGCTTCTGCAGATCAGAACGCCAGCCGTCTTGTCAACAACCTCGATCTTGTGGTGTCCTCTCCGTCCGGGGAAGTTTACAATGGGAATAATTTTGCAAACGGGATTAGCCAAACCTCCGGTTCCAATACCGATCAACTCAACAACCTTGAGAGGGTAAGGCTCGCTTCTTCCGAATCAGGCACATGGTCCATACAAGTCGGTCATGCGGGGGGTTTCGCTCAAAAATTCTCATTGATCTTATCTGCCGATGCAGAAGAGCTCCAAGAAGCCGACCTTACAGTAGTCCCCAACTCAATCTTCACATCAGAAAACAGCCCCCTGAAGGGTGACACAATCTCAATGCAACTTTCTTGGATCAATCAGGCTGCTGCACCTACCGGAGAATACTCAATCTCTCTTGAGGACATTACTGACGGCACAGAAATTGGAATCCAATCAATGCCATCATTACCTGGTGGAGGAATAGAGACTTTTTCGATATACCATTCATTTTCCACTACTGGGACTCACATAGTCCGACTCACACTTGATCACTTTTCGGAAGTTGATGAACTAAATGATGAAAATACCGGGTCAAATAACAATGTGTTTGATATCGAATTGGATGTCACTGAGATAGGCGTCCGAATCACTCCCCTCATGGCCGATGGTTCACACCCCTCTGACTTCCAGGAATTAGAATCCGCGAAGTATCAGAATATCGATCCAAGCCAAGTAAGTTGGGCCGAATACCAACTAGAACTCTTGAATGAGGGAACTTCCGAGATTACAGTAGAACTCACAGCGTCTGCCGTACAAATAATCGATGACTCAGGAATAATGAACGCCCCATTGGATGAATGGTCCCGTACTCTAAGTGACGCAGGTCCATGGGTTCTATCCCCATTCGGAGAAGATGGGGATAGAGTAGTAATTTCATTGAATCTGACCGATGAAGACGCAGATCTAGGCAGTCGCTTCGCTCTTCCTGGACTTTTTGTTAGCGACATCACCCTGAGGGACAAGATGGCGCCAACAACCTTCCATTCCATTCGCCTCTCAGTAGAAATAGATAGGGTGGAGGGGTTAGTCACAGTCCCTGCTGGGACCGAGGGCCTTGGTTCTAAGCCAAACACCTTCGCTCTATTCACTCTATCAATAAAGAACGTCGGAAACGGCCCGACCGAATACAGTATTTCTTGCGAGACATCCGATCGTTGGATCATCCACGTTGGTAGCGGCCAAACATCTGAGATCACTATCGGGCCACTGAGCAGACTACAATTCGTACCAGTGCAGATTCGCGTCAAGGTCCCGCCAGCCTCTTCTGGATTATCTGCTGGAGATTCGAACATTGTCACTTGTTTGACTACATCTGTGAACGACCCCAATTTATTCACAATCGAGACAGCTGTGGTCGAAGTTCTAGAAAGCACAGATTTCTCTACTCAAATTTCCGACTCTAACGGTATCGATTTTGGACCAGCAGCTATTTCAGATTCGAGAGCCGTTCTGAATGGTGAAACCGTAACTACGATATTATCGATATCCAATCGGGGAAACATTCCACTTGATTTCCAAATTCGTGCCCTTTCCTCAAGCAATACTTGGCCAATACAAGTATATCTTTTCGATGACGAACCTCCTTCTGGCGAAGAAACAAATGCCGAATTAAATGTGCTACCTGGTGCTGAGTCAAGACTGATTGTACGCACCATAGTGCCCCTAGCAGCCGAAAAGGGCGATAGAAACACGATCACAGTCAAGGTCACATTGGGTGATACAATAGTTACCAATGCTACAGTGTTGGAAGTTAGAGAAATTACTACTCTTGATGTCCAGAGCGAAGAAGGATTTTCAATCGCACTAGGGCGCGACGGAAACTCAAATATTTTACTCCATAATTTGGGCAACGTCCCCCTCCTAATTGATCTCACAATGGGGACACTTCCAGAAGGGTGGTCTGGCGGATTTTTGACAGGAAAAACATTCACGATGGACATGAATCGGGAATCAATTATCACCATTGGACTCCAACTCCCGAGCGGAACTCCGGCCGGAACCTTGTCACAGAAGGTTCCTGTATTGATCGAATCAACCTCTCCTAGCCTGTCCAAGGAAACGATTACTGTGGAGATTGAGGTTTCTGTCCTACCGTCCATTTGGATCGATTTACAAACCAACTCGGCAAACTTGCAAGGAGTTGCAGAGGGGGAAGAGTCTACATTTACTTTGGAAGTGAATAATCTCGGAAACACTCCTTCTGGAGTCTGGCTAGATTACGATGCCCCGAAGGGATGGGATATCTCATTCGAACCATCTACGATAGAAGAACTAAGTTCAGATGAGATGTTCGAAATTACAGTAATCGTCAAGCCAAGTAAATCTGCTGAAGACGGGCTAAATCAGCTACTAATTTACGCAAATACCACATCGGATGACGGCCAAATCACAGTTACTCAATCTTCCTTGGCCATCGATATCAGCAAGTTGAAGTCATCCAATAAGGGTGGAATCGCCGGAGTTTTCGAAGCATTGGGACTTCCAGCGTGGTCAATTGCCTTGGTCTTCTTTGCGACCCTAGTCGGATCCATCTCTATTGGAATTAGAGCACGACAAGAGTTCATGCCAGTAGGTTCAGAAGAGGATTTGATTCCACGTGGCTCGGCCCTACAAGCTGGAACCAAGGCAGAGAGAAGGGCAGCAGCACTGGATACTTCTACCAAGGGTGATGTTGTAACGGGAGGGGTCTCAAAAACTGAGATTCAAGATGCCCTACAGTCCACTGTTCCGACATTGCCAACCCATCAGGTGCCCGAGGGAGCACTGCCCCTCCCGCTCTCTGGACTTCCAGATGGATGGACAATGGAGCAATGGGTCGCATACGGTCATCTTTGGTGGGAGCAGAACGGACCTTAGGGCGGTTCATTTTTCCGTACCATCCCACACCCTCCGGTCATGCGGGGATCAATTGTGTTGTTCGGGCCGCCTGGAGCTGGCAAAGGTACACAGGCGGAAATAATTGTGGAGATGACAGGAAAACCACAGATTTCCACAGGGGATATGCTACGTTCTGCAGTTTCCCAAGGCTCAGCACTAGGTCTGGAAGCAAAGGAATATATGGAATCGGGGCAACTCGTCCCAGACCAGGTAATTATCGGTTTGATCCAAGATAGACTTGAGGATCCAGATGCATCTAATGGGGTTCTCTTCGATGGTTTCCCAAGAACAATCCACCAAGCGGAAGCGCTCTCTGAGATAGCCGAGGTATCTGCTGTGATAGCAATAGAGGTTCCAGATGAAGAAATCGTAAACAGAATCGTTGGAAGGAGGATGGATCCAGAAACAGGTGAAATTTATCACGTCTCATTCAAACCACCGCCCCCCGAACTGATTAGTAGGCTTGTACAGAGAAAGGACGACAATGAGGATACGGTCAGAATGCGCCTAGCGGCATATCATGATCAGACGAAGCCCCTCGGCGATTGGTATAGCAATATGGGCATCCTATCAACTATAGACGGCACTGGTTCAATTGAGGAAGTTAGCAAATCGGTGGCAAAAGCAGTTAGAAGCCTATGAGGTAAAAATGGCTGGAAGAGGAAGACGTTCTAGAAAGCGCACCTCCGATAGAAGAAGGGATGCAGAAGAAGCAATTAGGCATCTTTCTTCTTCTCTAAATAATCGCCACGGAGGAACTACCCAGGTGGCAGACAACGCAGCGCGGCAGATACTCGCTATCGGAAAGAAGCACGGAGTAAGGCCGGGTTCAGAAATCAAAAGAAAGATATGCCGGAGTTGTAAAATATCCCTAACACCTGGAATTAACTCAAGGTTCAGGGTTTCCTCGAAAAAGCTAATCATCACCTGTCTCGAATGTGGTAGAATGGAACGACATGGCCCCAATTTCGGAGGTCCAGTAAATGAGTAAAGAAATACCCAGAAGAATCGTAAATATGTCCAAGGGCGAGGCTCTCGAAGTTTCCGTTAGGATCGGAAGGGTAGGGGCAACTGAGTCGGTAATCTCTGAACTTTCGGATCAACTATCAAGAAAGAACCTCGTCAAGGTGAAGGCAAACAAAGGGACAACATCTGACAGGCAACAGAGAAACTCATTATTTAGAGAAATAGCCGAATTGACCGGATCGACTCTGGTTTTCCAGCGAGGGAATGTTGCTGTTTTCTGGTCCGGCAAGTAGGGCATTCTAACTCCTCAGAGAAATTTCAAACTGACAAAATTGAAGTGTTTTGGAGGACTCGTAGCCAGCAGTCTCATATTCAAATAATCGGAGGGATGCTTAATGGACATCGTCAGGAAAGTACGGAGCCGAGTTACCTTTGCCGCATATGCCATTCTGCTGCTAATCCTTTTCATCCCCTCTGTCCTAGCTGC
>NYST01000031.1 GCA_002683155.1 Methanobacteriota archaeon
CTTTGATTAAATGGACAAGCATGCCCTCCCTTTGGCTGAAAGTTGAGATTGCTTGTTGAATGATATCCAGCGGAGAAGTGCGCAACATCTGTTCAGCGCCAGAATCGAGCCCCCACTCAGCATCGTCCTGATTTGGTTTGCATGCCTCTGGCGGTCATCGCTCTCTATCTCTCCACTAATTTCTATGAGCCAGAGGGTGCTGCTAGCGGTTGGGGTCGGATTCCCTTGGCCACTCTCCAGCCAATCACAAATCGGAGAGTAATCCAGGTCCTTGTGGAGCAAGGCTGATGATGCGAAGGCAGCCGTAGCGATGGACCGCTCGTCACTTCCGATTGCATCTCCACAACCCTCGTCCTCCAGTACCGCGTCCAACATCTCCCTCCAATCGTTGAATACGGACAGGTCACCAGTGTGATTCCTCTGCTCCAGGAACCTCTCGAGTACTTCCGCCGCATTGATCTGCGAGTCTATGAAAAATCCGTTCTCTTCGGAATATGACTGAATCATGGAGTAGTCTTCGGCCAATTGTTGTAGAGCCTTCATTTCTAGCACATTGGCGACTTGGTCCTCGCTCACCGCTGGTTTGACATTGATGTATATCAGGTGGGGGGAGGTTCCGATGGCGCCCTCAATCCTTTCCTGAGCATCATCCGCGTCCGTATCCGGGGCGAAAGAAGAGAGATCTGTAGTGAAAGCCAGGCTTCCGACTAGGAAATACGCTAGAAAACCAGTCAATAGCAGGCTCACCAATAAGATTGGCAAAGACATCCTCTCGAAGGATTCAGCCACGCGTTTTGTCATGGCTTCCATGCCTGACATCGTTGTCCCGAAAACCTCCCGATGTAAAACTTAGGGGAAGTTTGTTGTTGTTTTCGTCCGGCTTTTGCATGCAAGGCCTCAAAAGGGCCACTCCAGTCGAGCGTCCGTCCTATGCCAGTCAAAGTATTGAAGAACGAGGGTCGAGAACTACGAATCAGAGTCATTGACGGAAATCATACTGCACTCCAGTTGTTCCGAACCCGCCTCAATGGAAGGGACGATGTAGAGTATGCAAATTATTTCCAGAACCACCCGGACCTCGATGATCCGGAACTCTATGTTCGCACTGTTAAAGGAAAGAAGGCAGATAAGATTCTCAAAGATATATGCTCCGAGATCGCTAAGGAATTCTCAAGCATCAAACTTTGAGGGGGTGATTCCCTGAGAGGGAGCGAAATCGAGGACTACTTGGGACTCTCTACGTGGATGGTTCCTGCAGAGGGAATCGGAGGTTTGCTAAAGACAAGGGTGGAGGACTTCCGAGTAGAGGAGTCATCAAAGGTCCCAGCGCTAGATGACAAGGGCAGGTTCACAGTAGCCAGAGTCACGATGACAAACTGGGAGACTAATAGGTACCTCAGGAGACTTGCTAGGTCCTGCGGGATTAACAAGAATAGGATTTTCAGCTCCGGTTTGAAGGACAAGAGGGCCATTACTACGCAGATCCTAGTTATCGACGCACCAAGAAGAAAGGTCGAATCGGTCGAAATTCCAGACAGTTCGATAGAGGTGCTCGGCAGGACTCACCAGAAGGTTGCAATGGGGGATCATGATGGCAACAGATTCACCATCACCGTCAGAGGTTGTTGTGATGAGTCCGGCAGTCCAATTGATGCCAAAGAGGCCATGAGCAGGGTCCATTCTATCAGGGACGGTTTGGCTAAGGCAATGGGTTCCGACGCATTCCCGAATTGGATCGGGCCGCAGAGGTTCGGTTCCACCAGGCCAGTTACTCCACAGGTCGGTGCAGCCGTGATAGAGGGGGACTTCGAGAGGGCAGTCAACCTTTACGTTGGCATGGAGGGGTCCAGGGAAGGAAGGGAGGCTGAGGCCTTCAGGTCATCGTGGAGGGAGGGCGGGGATCCCGAGAAGTCCCTGGAATTAGCTCCCGAAAGGCTGGGTTACGAGTCGGCCATGTTGAAGCACCTGGTCAAGAAACCGGGCGACTACGTTGGAGCATTCAAGACCCTTCCAAACTCGCTACAACTCTTGATGGTCCATTCTATCCAGTCATTGGCCTTCAACCACTCTCTCTCAGAGAGGATCGTTTCCGGGCTTTCGCTTATCGAGCCCGAGGTAGGCGATCTCGTAGCTCCACTCGCGTCCAACGGAAGGATAGATGTGGGGAAGATGGCCCACGTAAGCCAAACAAACCTCGAGAGATGCCGCAGGAATTGCAAACTCGGAAGGTTGGTGGTTACTGGACCTCTTCCTGGACGGGACTCCTCCCCTGCGGAAGGCGGGCCGGGGAAGCACGAGGAAGAGGGCATCCGTCTAGCAGGTCTCGAGGGAGCCGACTGGTTCGTCAATCAGATTCCGAGACTGACCACTTCTGGGACTAGGAGGGCCCTATCCGTCCCATTCCGTGACATCAGCGTCGAGCAAGCCCCAGAAGCGGACTCGCTTTCACAGAGGTGGGAAGAGGGCCCTTTGGAAGGGGATAGGTGGCATCCCGAAGGCGCTTCCCTTCGTCTGAGGTTTACCCTTCCAGCGGGTGCTTATGCAACTGTAATGATGCGGGAGATAATGCGCGCGCCTCTGGATCATTACTGATCAGAGGCGACCCATCTCTAAGGCCTCTATTTGTCCAATAAGATCGTCAACCGATCTCACCTTGTCCTCAAATCCATCCACGATGCCCTCGCCCTCTCCGAGGACCACCTGAACCTCGATGTACATCATTCCGAAGGCTAGGGGCTTGATTTCCACCTCTTGCACCTCTTCAAAATCTGAGATTGCCGAGGCAATCTCTTCGTAGTTCGGACTGCCATCTTCTGGCTGGTCTAGAGTTACCTTGTATTTCACAACGACATGGCCCATTCATTCACCTCAGGGTCCCTCGAATCTGCAGTGGGGGCAGATGTATTTCACTGACTGGACTCTGCACCTCTGGCTCCTGCCCAGGGGGGCAGAACAACTGGGGCACGGGAAAGAAGTGCTCTCACTATCAACTAGTGGCGTCCCAGAGGACGCACAGACTGTTGCCCTTCCACTTGCTCCGGCCATCGACTTGCTGCCGTACAAAGGTCCCTTTTTAGCGTTGATTGTACAATTTCTTCTCAGGCCCATCGTAGAATTGGCAAAATTTTGCTGAAATTTGAAAAGACAGGTCCGGTCAAAGAGTCCATGGTTGAAGAGGAATTGGGACTATCCGGAACCCAATCGGATCTCTCTGATTTTGTCACGGATGAAGGCGGCATTTGGAGCCTTAGGGACGTGGAGAAGGTTAGAGGTTGGAATAACATAGAGTACGGTGCTGGACTTTCAGGAAAGAACACCCCTTCCACGGGTCTGTCGATGAATAGGGCTTACATCCCCCCGGGAGGGATCGCAAAGGCTCACATCCACGTAGGATTTGACGTGATGGTCTACCTCCTCAAGGGAAGCGTTAGGCACGAGTTCGGAAAGGGTTGCCGGCATTCGGTAGTTCACAGTGCTGGAGACATGTTCTACATTGAACCCGGGCTTCCTCATGAGGTATTCAATTGCTCAGAAGATGACTGGGTACATGCAGTTGTGTCGAGATCTGATGCCTCCGAGTGGCAGAACATCGTCCCGTATGACAGAGACTCGGAGTAGCTACTCTCGCTTGGGAATCTTTCTGAACCCAACCTTGGTTTCCTGGCCTCTCCCATCGTCTTCATCAACCACTATGCCTATCGAGGCTAAGTGCCTCTGCAAATGCTCCATTGCAGTCCCCTCATTCTTCGATTTTTGGAGCCTTTTCTGGCAAATCAAGTAAGTCTCGGAGGATGCGGTTCTGCTTGCAGTGGGGGAATACCTGCCCACGACCGAGAAACGAATCTTAGCAGCATCAACAAGACCCTCGATGCCTGCTCCTTGGAAGACCTTGGTGATGAAACTCCCTCCCGGGGGTAGTAGATCCGAGGCCACATCGAGTGCCATGGTGGAGAGCTCCAGCGATATCGCCTGATCAGTGTCATATCTTCCAGTCAGCCTGGGGGAAATGTCGCTAATTACCGCATTCAGTTTCCGACCACCCAAGTGGCCAACAATTTCCTCGATTGTAGCCTCCTCAGTTATGTCGCCAATCATGACTATTGCACCATCTATCGGGGAGGTCGATAGCAGGTCGACCCCAATCACTGTCCCACTTTCGCCCACTTCCTCGATCGCTACTTGGGTCCACCCTCCCGGATGACAACCGATGTCAAGAACAGAATCGCCCCTCCTGAGTATGCCAAATTTCTCCTGTATCTGTTTCAATTTGTAGGCAGATCGTGCCCTGTAGCCCTTGGCCTTGGCATCCCTCCTCCAAGGATCGCGCTTGTTCTCCTGGTACCAGCGCTTACTCATGCGCCCACACCCTCGAACTAACAGTTATGAATCCGGACGATGGATGTGGCCTTCCCCGGTCCTTTGTTGTATGATAGTTTCACAGTCCGATCTCGGAAATCAGAACTCGAGCAGTGTCTCTAATGGCTTGCTCAGACATCGAAGTGGGAACAAAACCGGTTCCAAGCAACTTGGTCACGTCAAGATATGTCTTAGGGACATCTCCTGCCCAGCCCCTCTTGCCACCCGTATAATCTATCGAAACTCCCTCCAGCCCGCTCTCTTCGACGACAATCTCGGCAATCCTGGAAACAGAGCAAGTATCGCCCGTGCCTAGGTTGTTTAGCACTGTCCCCTCCTCTCCCAGATCAATCAAGTGTAGCATAGATTGCACGCAGTCATGGGCTGACATGTACGACTTCTCCTGGTTTCCGTCACCCAAAACCTCCAGTCTGCTCGGATCCCTCTTGAGCTTGTGTATGAAATCGAAAATCACCCCGTGCGTCCCTCTTGGCCCGACTATATTTGCGAATCTATGGATGTAGCCCTTAGATCCGAATGTGCCTGACCATGCGGTAATTAGCGCCTCACTCGCTAGTTTGGATGCGCCGTAGAGGGAAATCGGCATCACAGGGCCGTAGTCCTCCGGCGTCGGCATCACCCCAGCCTCCCCATAGACTGCTGAAGATGATGCGAACGAGATAATGCCGACATCCGAGACCCTCATTGCTTCGAGGACGTTGTATGTCGCCATGGTCCCCTGCCTTAGATCGGTGTCCGTAACCTCGGTGCCTAGTCTGATGTCCGGATTTGCAGCTAGATGGTGAACCGCCTCAACTCCTTCCATGGCATCGATCACAGCTGCTAGATCCAGAAGATCACCTCTGTAGATTTCCACCAGTCCGCTACCTTCGTGGTGGGAAAGGAACTCCTCCCTTCCACTGCTAAAATTGTCTAGTACGCGGACTTCCTTGCCCCTTTCGACCAAAGCATCGACTAGGTGTGAACCGATGAAGCCTGCACCCCCGGTGACTAGGTCCATGTTGCTTCGTGACCCCTCATCACGCTTGAGTCCATCGGGTCACGTGCATCTAGCGACCATCTCACTTAATTGGCACATTTTGTTGACAGTTATGCGAACGCTTCATTTGGATTGGGTCCGGGAACATGAACGTGAATTCGAACGATGGGCCCCCTCAGCAGGACGAGGAACTGGTGTTCTGGGCATGGTTCTTCGAGAGGATCAGTCCAGTTTCGAACTACTTCACGAAAGTAGGGAAAGACGTCAGGAATAGTCCAATCGGAGGTTTTCTAGATACCGCAGGGCAGTTGGTCAACGATGTCTCGGACACATTCCACATAGTGGCACAGAGGACAGCCGAACTGACGTATAGCGCAATCCTGAGGAGTCCCGCATACCTAATCGTGACCCTTATGCTAGCTTCGGCACTTATTGGCTGGAGGGCAGAAGACTTCGAACACCAGATAAACGGTGACGTCGAGATTTACCTTCCCGATGGGGCCAACTCAACCGCTCTCCTAAACGAGGTCAGAACTCAATGGTCAACCGATATCGTGATTCTCTATGTGCAGACTGACAATGCAGCCGTCGGAGCAGAACACGGGACCGAGAATATCACCGACGCAAACATTCTGAATCAGATTTCTTGGATTGAAGGCGACGACAACAATGCCGGGGAAGGCGGATATGGGAGGGGCTTGGACTATAACAAGGAAGATCGCGGTTCGCATACCTGCAATAGCCCTATGACGGGATGCGACGGGGTTGTGTGGATACTGTCCCCTGCGCAGATTATCAAGGAGGCAAACTCGACGAACTACAGGTTCTCTTGCGCAGTCGAAAAGTATGGACTCGACGAAATTAGTGGGGGGAGCTGTGCGATTTCGAGCCAGAACCCAAACGAGGGCTACTCAATTCCACAGGGCGATGGTGCTCAGGAACGGATTGACGGTTACGTGGATAACTCCGGGGATCTACTTTCAAACTTCGTCAAGGACACCAACAACGACGGAATTTGGGACACTGGCGTGGTGATCATGGGAATCTCGTTTGACATGACCAATACCGACATCACCCCTAGGACCGATCTCAAGACGGGTGAGGAAATCCGGGACCACAAGGCGTTCATCGCCTACGTCAAGGCACTCCTATCTTCCGAATCAACTAGAAATTTGAATGCTGGGACGAATCAGCCAAATTGCGAGTTGTGCACCGAGACTTGGGAAAGAACATGGACCATGGATCCAGAGCGCTTGGACACAATCCCCCCCAGGAGGGCAGTCACCGTTTCCGGGCTAACGCCGGTTCTGCATGATGTGTCCGACTCTATTTACGACGAGTTGCGCTACACCATGCTGCCAATCAGCCTTGGCCTCGTGGGGCTGACGATGTTCATCCTCCATCGTAGTTGGAAGGTCCTTGTCATCTGTGGTACGCCTATCGCGATGAGCCTAGCAGTCACATTCGGTTCCACCGTCGTATTCGACATTATGCTAACTCCAATGATTATCTCTGCTGGACCTATTCTGGTTGGTCTTGGTGTTGACTATTCGCTACACCTGACTAACAGGATAGAGGAGAACAGGACTGAGATTCTGCAGAAGATGGAGGAAGATGCTTGGGCTTCGAGACGTGATGGGGAGGAGGTCATCGAGCCCGACCCATTCGACCCGGAAATCAGCCTAACCGCCAATGTTAGGGCGGCTATGACCACGGGTAACGCAATTTTCCTCTCCGCCCTCACCACGATAGTCGGCTTCAGCGTGCTGATGTGGCCAAGCCTAGTCCCCATCGAGCCGATGAGAACGGTCGGCAAGACCCTGCTGATCGGCATCTCAACCACATTCCTAATCTCGATGCTAATGGTGCCAGCGTGGATAGAGCTGCTCAGGTATAGGAAGGGAGACTCGAGAAACCTGTTCAAAACCAGCGTAATTGACTCATCTAGGAGGAAGAGGATCGAAGAAATGAAGTCCATGGAAGCCAAATCACTTCACAAGAGGGAGCCCGACTCGGCAATAGACACATCAGACGTGTTCGGGACCATCCTAGGGATAAACAGCCTACTATTCTACGTCATTTCGACTGCATTATTTATCGGTTCATTAGCCCTATTCACCAGCCTCACTAACGATGGCTCCATGATCCTTGGTTTCACACTCTCGACTACCCTCACTTTCTCCCTTCTCGATGATTTCTGGGATTCAGTCGGCAAGGTGCCACTCAAGGCCACTCTCCTGGTCATCCTGGTCTCTTCGGCAGCGACTGTCTGGGGGGGCATGATGTTCAAAGAACAGCTGGGCAAGGACATCACCGGATCGTCGGATGAGGTACCCCCCGGTCTTGAGTCATACGAGGCACTGAGGGAGTACAGCATCGTTTTCGAGGGCGGCCAGACGAACATGTTCATCGTCGATGCTACCGAGAGGGGTCGTCAGAACGACACCGCCCCCATTCGAGACCTCCCCATACTGGATTCAATCGAGCACATGCAGGAAATGAAGATTGATAACGTTGCAAACACCACCACAATCAGCCTCGTCAATATCCTGAAGGCGGTGCATGTGGACGTGGAAATAGCCAGCCTGGAGATATATGATCGGAGCCTATGGGAGTTGATTCACGATGAATGCTGGGACGAATCGAACAACCCGCTAAGGCCAGATTGCTGGCCATACTCAGTGAGCAGCAGGGAGGACATGGTCAATATCGCCTTCGACACCCTTAGCCCCGAGATCCGTTCAATGCTGATGAACTCGGACGATGGCGAAGGGGAGACCAAGACCCTGGTATACGTAAACCAGCCATACATCAATTTGGCAGTCGCAGGAGGCCTTAGGGAGACAATCGACGGGCATCTTGACGAGGGGGGGTGCTCCACTCCACTGTTGTGCAATGCCCTCGACATGGATGGAGTCTCAAACTCGTTACTTACCGGCGGCCTTCCAGTCTCGCTCGATATCAACGATGGCATACACCAGGCCCAATCCAAGACCACAGTTGCAACCATGTTGATCCTACTTCTCGTCATGGCTTTGCTGTTCAGGTCCGCTAGGCTTGCCATATTCACGATGACTGCGGTCGGGGTCGTTGTCCTGTGGCAACCAATTCTGATGTGGTTCTACAAGGTAAACGTCAACGTTTTCACCGCGATGATTGGGACATTGGTATTCGGCATAGGAGTCGATGACTCAATCCATATCATCGATCGCATCAAGGACGAGCGTGAGACTCCCGCAGGAATCCAGAAGTCGGTTTCTAGGACCGGGAGGACGATTTTCGAGACAACCGCAACGACATGCACTGGCCTGGCTGCCGGTCTCTTCGTCGCAATCCCCGGGCTGCAGAATTTCTTCGTCCTGATGATGCTCCTCCTAGTTTTAGCACTCCTTACTAGCTCAATCCTACTTCCCAGCCTAATTGTGGCCTACCACGAGCTCTCCCATGCCCTTCGAGGCAAGATTGGAACTTGGCAGGACTATGGGGAGAGCGGATCAATTGCTGATGCTGCGCCGGTCGACGCCGTTGTCTTCGACTAGGTAGTGTTGGTGAGGGTGCAGGGAGTAAGCCCCTTTCTGTTCACCTTTCGGCTGGTCGCATTCAACTATGCATCCTACCCGGTCCTGTCGATGCCTTGCGGACCTGCTTGGACTTGCTCCGGCGTGGTTGCCCGTTCCAGCCACACTCAGGAAACCTCTCCCTTTCGGGTTCATCGTGCTCCTGGCATGGTTCGTTTCTGCTGCAGAGCCGGCCCTCCCGGACCCCCGCCTTGTGACGGGACGCCTGCATCGCGGAGAGGGGACTTTCCTCAGTGTCTAACACTGTCAGCGACCCTCCTGCTCCCTCATATGTGCGGCTGGACCATATCGAATGAACCCACCGGATGCCCGGGGCAACCATCATCCACTTCCTACTCCACGCAGTTTCATGGCGGGCTTGGAGAATCTGAAGGAGCAAGCCGGCATCGCCGCATGTAGTTTCGTCTCTGATGGGATGGCCTTGGGACTTGGCACCGGATCCACAGTACGATACTCCATCATTGAGATCGCCCGGATGATCAAGGAGGAGGGGATTGAAGTTGTGGGAGTTCCAACAAGCGAGGACACGAGGAGGCTTGCAGAGCACCTCGAGATACCACTTCGGACCATAGAAGGAACGACCAGCCTGGATCTGACAATCGATGGTGCGGATGAGTTCGACCCCCAATTTGACCTCATCAAGGGCGGCGGTGGCGCTCTGACTAGGGAGAAGGTAGTGGCAAAGGTCTCGAAATCCATGGTGGTGGTGGCAGACGAAACTAAGCAGGTTGGCACCCTGGGGAAATTCGATCTGCCCATAGAGGTGGACTCAATTTTATGGGAAGATGTGGGGGACGGAATATCGAGCATTTGCCCAGGAGAAGTCAGTCTCAGGAGAGTGGATGGGGAACCTTACGTCACAGACAATCAAGGATACATACTCGACTGCTCATTCGGTCCCACAATATCGAATCCAGCAACTCTGGAGGCCGAGATTTCCCAGATTTCGGGAGTAGTTGAGGTAGGGCTATTCGTTGGAATATGCGATGCCGTGGTTATGGCCTCTAGCGAAGGAGTCGAAACTCTGGTCAAGCCCAGCGGAAGACTGTAGCTCTCCGTCGTGGTTAAAGAGGGGCCGCCAATCCCGAGCCGGGTCTGTAGCTTAGTCAGGTAGAGCACCCGGCTCTTAACCGGGCGGTCGC
>NYST01000032.1 GCA_002683155.1 Methanobacteriota archaeon
CTCGTTCCCCTATCAGATTAGCCTCTTCAAGCGATAATTCGATTACCTCTTCTCCATTCCAGCGGCCAATGAGGGAAGAACGACCAGTCGAATGGTGGAAGGAAGGCGCCGTGGAAGGAGCGCCTGAGTCGATACCGATCAGACCTCCGGGATCGAATGCAATCGATCCCATGGCACATAACCCATTCCACGAATTCCAATTCGTTCCGAGGCCAGAACACGCTATGTCATTCATGGACTCAATAGAGAGCGTAATCCGGAACTTCGTAAATTTCAGCGATCGAGCCTCGAGGTCGGAGTATTGGTGGTTCCAACTATTCTTCGTCGTCGCCCTTGCGACCGCCGATTTCATAGATGTAATGATGGGTGAATTAGCCGAAGTTCCATTCAATTGGTTCGGCACTATTGTCTTCTTTGGTCTAATCATCCCAAACCTAGCGGTACATGTGAGGAGACTCCACGATCTCGGGTACTCCGGTTGGTTCATCTTGCTGGTGTTTATTCCCTGCGTAGGGTCGATAATCGGATTAGTCATCCTTGTCTTTATGGCGGTTGAAGGGCAATCTCAGATAAACGACTACGGAACCGTTCCCACCAACACAATCGTTCGAGAGTGAAACCGAAAGCAGATTAATCCAGAGCCGAACCAGCGGTACGTGCAGCGTTGTGGCGTGACAGAGGTCTCCAAAGCCCTGGAAACGGAGGAAGTCACTCTAATCCTCTTCCACAGGGGGTCAAGTGACCCCGAAGCAACTAGGCTGAGGGATTTGGCTGAGGAAAGAGGAATCGCGGTTCGCGAGTCCTCCAAGTCGGACATGTGGAGGATGTCCCGTGTCAACGACGGGGAAAACCCACCTCCGATACTTGCACTAGTTGGGAGGAGGCCAGACGCAACAGTCGATGAGATACTGTCCTCCGGGGGTCTGTGCTGGCTTCTCGATGGAGCACGATATCCGGTCAACATCGGCTTCACCATCAGAACTGCAGAAGTCAGTGGGGCTCAGGCCGTTTTCGTCGACGGATCTCTGAATCACGCCGAGAAGAAGGCTGCAAGACGGGCATCAATGAAGGCTCACAGGTTCATGCCAGTGCATTGGGTGGACGGGAAGGAACTGGTCGATATGGCCAAGGAAGCCGACTTCCGAGTCATTTCATTGGAGGATACCGGTGAAATAGGGCCATGGGAAGAGGATCTGACTGGGAACGTGCTCCTCGTCATCGGGGGGGAGCATGACGGGATCTCCGATCACGTCCTGAAGGCGTCTGATTCTGTTCTCAGGGTCCCAATGTCCGGATTCGTACCTTCGTACAACCTACAGGCACCCATGGCAGTAGTAGCGGCCGAGGCCCTAAGGCAGCGTAATCCAGAGTCCTAGAAGGAACTCTCTAACTCTCTGCTGATGATCATCCTCTGGATCTGGCTGGTTCCCTCGAAAATCTGGTAAATCTTAGCTCCCCTCATCCTCCTGGCCACGGGGTACTCCTCTGAGTAGCCGTACCCTCCAAGGACTTGGACTGCATCGGTAGTTACCTCCATGCATATGTCCGCAGCGAACCTCTTCGCATGCGCCGACTTCAGAGTAGCTTTTTCTCCCGAGTCTAGGGCATTGGCAGCACTTAGTGTGAGGAGCCTAGCTGCCTCTATCTTGGTAGCCATGTCAGCTAGAATGAATGAGATTGACTGATGCTTGGAAATAGGCTTCCCGAAGGTCTTCCTCTCCTTAGCATATGTCCATGCCTCCTCCATCGCGCCCCTGGCGTTTCCGACCGCCGCCGCCGCCACTGCAGGCCTCGAGTGGTCAAATGCCCTCATCGCATTCATCCATCCGCCATTCTCCACTCCTCCGACCAGATTTGATGCGGGGACTCTGACATTGGTGAAATTCACGCCTCTGGTGTCGGAGCACCTCTGACCCATGTTCTCCTCCTTCTTGCCGAGTTCTATTCCCGGCGTGTCAGCATCGACGATGAAACCGCTTAGGCCCCCGTATCCGGCTTCTTTGTCGGTGTATGCTAGGACGAAGAACCAGTCTGCGTAACCCGCACCTGAGATCCATGCCTTGCTTCCGTTAATCACGTAGTCATCACCATCCCTGACAGCCTCGGTCTTCAGGGACTGGACATCAGAGCCAGCGTCCGGTTCGGTCACACAATATGCCGCGAGCTTCCCCGAAGCCACCCTCCCCAGGTATTCCGACTTCTGCTCTTCTGTCCCTCCTGTGAGGATCGGGAGTGATGCAAGCATAGTGTGGTATGACGCCGTACCGAAACCCGGATCTCCTCTGGAGAGCTCCTCGCAGATTATCATCTCGTCAACAGTAGACATGCCAGCCCCACCGTACTTCTCGGGGATGGTAACATTCAGCAAACCCAACTCGTGGGCCTTCGAAATCGCATCCAGCGGATATGTCCCGCTCTTGTCCCATTCCTCCGCATTGGGACTCACTTCCTCGTCACAGAATTCCCTTGCCATATCACGTATCATAATCTGCTCTTCACTGAGACGGAAGTCGACCATGCGACATCCAGCGAATGGCACTATTTGAGTAGTTTCGGGAGGCGCTCATCCACATCAACTGTTATTTCTCATCCTTTCTTCCGGAATTTGATTCGCATGGTGGAAAACAGGCTAATCGAGCATACTGGGACCGAGTTCCCGATAATTTGTGGGGCGATGTACCCATGTTCCAACCCCGAACTGGTCGCAGCAGCAGCGAATGGTGGAGGGATGGCCATCATTCAACCAGTCTCTTTGACTGTAGTCCACGGCTTTGACAAGCCCGACCTGAATCAGGGCCTGATCGACGGCATCCGTTACATCAGGTCGAAGACGGATAGTCCGATAGGGTTCAACGCCCTGATAGAGAAGGGCAACGACAAGTACCTGCAGAGGATGTCCGAGTGGATAGACATAGCACTGGACGAGGGAATCAGGTTCTTCGTGACCTCCTTGGGAAAACCAGACTGGGTCTGCGATAAGGTGCACTCAAGAGGGGGATTCGTCTACCATGACGTAACAACCCGATTCCATGCCGAGAAGGGAGTCGAGTGCGGCGTAGATGGCCTGATTTGCGTTAACAACAGGGCAGGAGGGCATCTGGGTACCGACAGCATGGAGGAGATGCACGCATCCCTCTCCGACCTGGGGCTGCCTCTGATTTGCGCGGGCGGTATCGGCAGCGAGAGAGAGTTGAGCGATGCTCTCAAGATCGGCTATGACGGAGTCCAGATGGGAACTCGATTCATCGCTACCGAGGAGTGCTCGATGCCAGAAGGATACAAGCAGGCCATAGTGGGAGCAAGCGAGGGGGATATCGACTGGACAGTCAAGCTCACTGGAATCCCAGTATCGGTGATCAAGACACCAAACTACCGCAGGGAGAACCCATGGATCGTCCGCGCCCTCCTCTCAGGCCGATTCAAGCACCGGACTCGGTGGCTGATGAACACAATCTCATTCAGGAGATGGAGGCGGATGTCCAGCGGGAAGAAGTCATCCGACATCTGGTCAGCAGGAAAGAGCGTCGGAACGATCGAAAGCGTTGAGTCTGCAACCACGATAATGAGGAGACTCGGCGAGGCACTATGAGAACAAACCGGGCCACTTTCGCTTCATTCCTCTGAAGATCACCCTCGAGACCACCATGGAAGTGAGTAGGAAAGCCACAGATGCCCAAGCGGGAGCCTCCCCACTAGTCGCGAGGAGGTAGGTGACAACCAGAATACCGGCCCCGTAGACCGCACGAAATGCCGAGAAGACCAAGAAAGCCCGGAACGCTTTGCTCTCCAGCACCCTCTCCTTCAATGAAGTGTTCGCGGACTCTCCCATATGCTCAGGGTCAAGCAGTCATTCACTACACTTAGTCGTGACTTAACAGCATCCATCACATTACATTGCCAATTAGTGCCCATGTTCTATTAGGCCCGCAGCATCGGCTCCGAATAGTATTACGACCATGATAAACACCCCAACTAGGACATTGATCATGGCTTCTCGCCCCGTCTCCGGGTTGTGTATGTCAGGGAGGGTGTCTACGGCCGCCACATACAGGAAAGTGCCCGCAGAGAAAAGCATAGCTAGGGCAATCATATGTTCGTCCAAACCCTCGAGCGCATAGAACGAAACAACGATCATCAAGGGAGTTGCGATTGAGAACAAGACGACGTCCCTGATGGAGTCATTCCTATCTTCCCTCTCGTGCATCGAGAACACCCCTAGGCTGAATGCCGCTGGGACCTTGTGGATTAGTACAGCCAGCGCCACTGCAGCAGTGACTGCTTCTGAGGACCCGGCTGCAGCAGAGCCTATCGCGAGGCCATCTGCGGCAGAGTGCAGCGAGAGTCCCAGAACCAGTAAAAAGGGAGCAACACCATGATGGATGTGCTGGTGACCATGCTCGTCCTCGTGGTCGTGGTGCTCCTCGTGAACGGCATGACCTATCCCGGAGCCCTCGAGAACTAGCATAAGCACGAAGCCAGCTAGTACTGCTAATCCAATTGCCAGACTCTCCAGAGTTTCCTCCTCCTCAGCCCCATGCCCTTCTTCGTGAGCATGCGAGGTAACAATCCCCTCGATCTCCTCGATTCCAGTCGAGGCGTTTATCTCTCCTGACTCTACTTCTTCGATGACGTGCTCAATGCTTTCGGATAGTGATGCCTCATCTTCTCCCTCATGGGCATCCTCGTCATGGTCATCATCAGAGTGCTCTTCATGACCTCCGAGAAGCTCCTCTATCTCTTCGATCGCCTCGGAAGCCGAGATATCACCATGTTCCAATTCGAGTATTACCAGGGCTGTAGCACCAGCCAAAGCCCCCTCGTCGACGTGCTCCTCGTGACCATGCTCTTCATGACCTCCAGAAGCCAAATCGAAACCCTCTGGAATGACTACGAGTACTGCAGACGCCAATAGAATCCCGGAAGCCACACCTGTGATTTTTCGTAGACTGTCCTTATTCGCCTTCATTCCACTTAATATTGGGGTCAAACCTCCAATCAGGGCTAATATCAGTGTTAGTGCAATCAATTCACTCGGCAGACTCGCATCGGACATGAGACTGGCCGGAAATTATTACATATTTAAGAAATGTTATTAATTACTTGTGCATACCAGAGCCATGAGCAGGATAATTTCATTCAGTGGAGACAATGAATTCCTAGATTCGCTAGATTCAATGGTCGAGGAAACAGGATACAAAAACAGGAGTATGTTCCTTAGAGACGCTAGTTTTCACTTCGCAGATATCAGCCGTGGCGATCTCGGCAATATGGAAGATGACTCTGAAACAGAGGGGGTGATGGTGATTTTCTACCAACATGGGGTGGAATCAAAGATCCTGGACATCCGTCACTCAAATTCTGTCGAAGTGTCCTCATTCCACCACAACTGCCTAACGGAGAGCCATACTTGTGTAGATACTCTGCAAATCAGAGGGCAAGTTAGCTCGTTGAGGGACATCGTATCGAGATTGAGGAGTACAAATGACGTAGACCGAGTGTCCTTCGTACCTGCTCCTATTCGAGAAGCAGGCTGCTGCTGATTGGGACTCTATCGAGATTTCAGTGTGGCATTCAAGACTCAGCGTTTTGACCATGCCGAAGAGCGCTCCAGATTTCTAATCGTGGAGATAATGTTCAAGAGTGTCATTGTTTTGGAATTATCATGAATAGAAGAACACTAAAGGGTCAGAGGAAGATCAAGGTTCCAGTCATGAAGATGAGTAGCAAGAAGAAGGAAAAGTCCCAGAAGGACGTCCAGGATTCTTGCGATACTCCTGGTTGCGGCTGTGGGAACTAGATCACTTACTAGTGCACTTTCTCGA